>JAOUEU010000001.1 GCA_029858555.1 Candidatus Zixiibacteriota bacterium | reverse complement strand
GATGACGTATTTGTCGAGATGAGCGACGATTTCGGCCGGTGTCGGGTAAGTCTCTTTCATTTCAGCGCTTCCACCTTGATGCTGTCATTGGTATAAACACAAATACCCGCCGCAATTTCCAGCGCCCTCACAGCGATTTTCTCAGCCGACAGCTTGGGACTCGCTCCGATGAGCGCCCGGGCCGCGGCCAGAGCGTAGTTGCCGCCGGAACCGATGGCAATGATACCGTCGTCCGGCTCGACGACATCACCGTTACCGCTTACCAGGAAGATGTGCTCTTTGTCCGTGACGGCGATGGTGGCTTCGAGTTTCTGAAGCATCTTGTCGGTGCGCCACTCCTTGGCCAGTTCCACGGCGGCCTTGGGCAAATTGCCGGAGTATTCATCAATCTTTCTTTCGAGTAATTCGTAAAGGGCCAGCGCGTCGGCAGCAGTCCCGGCAAACCCGGCCAGAATCCGACCATCATACATGGTTCTAATCTTGCTGGCCTTCGATTTAAGGATGGTGTCTTCCAGGGAGACCTGGCCGTCACCGGCCATGGCCGCCTGACCGCGGTGTATCAGGCCGAGAATTGTCGTGGAGCGTGTTTTCATACTGCCCTCATTATCTTTTTGAACCCGATCGCGGGTGCGCTCGGTGGTATACCTTTTTCATCGATTCCGCTGTTACGTGCGTATATTTCTGAGTCGTCGACAGCGAGGAATGACCGAGAATCTCCTTGATCAATATCAAATCAGCACCGTTCTCCAGAAGATGCGTGGCGAAGGAATGCCGCAGCGTGTGCGGCGTGAAGGCCACGCCTGCCCGGCGGCTGAACTTCTGAGCCAGGCGGTTGATGGACCGCACGGACAGAGGCTCTCCGGACTTGTTCAGGAAAAGATGCGACGACAGAGTGTTTTTCTGTACCACAAAATCGCTGCGTATTTTCAAATATCCCGTCAAATCCTTCAACGTTTTCTCTCCCACCGGAACCACCCGCACCTTGTTTCCCTTCCCGGTTATAGTTATCAGGCCGTGGGACAGATCGAGATCGGCCAGTCTTATTGAGGCAAGTTCCTCGCGCCTGACGCCGGTAGCGTATAAAAGAGCGATGACAGCGTAATCCCGCCAGTAGTAGTAAGGGTCCGTCTTTTCGCGCCGGCTGTCATGCTCGAACAGCCTTCGGGATTCCGACTGCGGCAGAAACGCCGGCACCCGGCTGCCGTATTTCATGCGGGGCAATTTGAACACGTACTGCTTGAAATCGGGCAAGGTCATCAGGTATTTCTGGAATGATGAGAGAGCGGCAAGAAAGCGCGCCAGGGTCCGATTGGAGATCTTTCCCTCCGAGCGCTGGCGCAGGTACATTCTAAGAAGGAGAGGATCATTCCTGGAGGCGAAGGGCAGTTCGGCATATTTGCTCTGTAAGAACGCCACCCACGGCATCAGGTCCCGCCGGTAGGCTGCGATAGTATTGTCAGACAGTTGTTTTTCCCGGGCCGCTTTGCTGAAAAACTTCTCCAACTGTTTTTGCAACATATGCCTAACATATGAAAATAATAAACGGGTGTCACTCAAAAAAGGCAGGTATCACCCTGCGGAAGGCACCCACGGGGATGTATTCAGCGAGCAACGGGCTCGCGGTCAGGGGCTTCTATGGGAAATTCGTCCTTACACCCGGGGCACTTGTAGAACTCCCCCTTGCGCTTGGATAACTTAAGCACGAGGAAGGGGTGGCCGCAGGAGGCGCACGCTTTGTTGACCGGTTTATCCCAGGAAGCAAAATTGCACTTGGGGTAACTCGTACAACCGTAGAACAGACGGCTTCCTCTGGTCTTCTTCTCGACCAGCTCGCCGTTGCAGCCCGTCCTGGGGCACTTGATGCCCAACGTGATGGCTTTGGTGTTCTTGCAGTCAGGGTACCGCGAACAGGCCAGGAACCGACCAAACCGTCCCACCTTGACCACCATCGGGGCGCCACACTTATCGCAGACCTGGTCGGTTTTCATCAAGGCGGCCTCCTCGGGAAGTGGCTTGGTGGTCTTACATTCCGGGTAAGCCGAGCAGGCCAGGAAGCGACCGTTGCGACCCCACTTGATGACCATCGGTGAATCACACTTGGGACACTTCTGATCGGTCTTTTCGGTCATGGACTCTTTGATTGCCGACTGCTTTTTCTTGAGCGCGTCGATAGTCTTCTTGAACGGCCTGTAAAAACCGTTGAGTACTTTTACCCAATCGTCGGTGCCGTCCTCGATAAGATCCAGCTCTTTTTCCATCTCGGCCGTGAATTTTACGTTGAACAGCTTCGGCAGATTTTCGACGAGGATTTTGTTAACGGCCACACCGAGGTCGGTAGGCACCAGTTTGCCCGAGGCCGCCTCCACGTATTTGCGGTCCTTCAAAGTGGCGATTATGGTTGCGTACGTCGACGGTCGGCCGATGCCATCGGCCTCGAGGCGCCTGACAAGCATGGCCTCAGAAAACCTCGGCGGCGGTTTGGTAAAAGACTGAGAAGGGTTCAGCTTGATCAGTTTGAGGAGATCGTTTTCGGCCAGCTCGGGCAGTTCCACATAGCCGTTCAAGCCGTTACCGTTTTCATCCGGTTCCTTCTGCTCATGATAGACTTTGAGAAAACCATCAAAAACCAGCTTCTGCGATGTCGCCCGGAACAAGAAACGGTCGGCCTCGATATCCACCGAGACGACATCCATCACGGCCGGTTTCATCTGGGAGGCCAGGAAGCGGCTCCAAATCAACGTATAGAGCTTAAGCTGTTGCACTGTAAGGTACTTACTCAGCTTCTGCGGCGGCAGGTTCATGTACGTCGGGCGAATCGCCTCGTGGGCGTCCTGCGCGGATTTTTTCTTACCGAAAACATTGGGTTTCGGAGGTAGATAATCGCTGCCGTACTCCTTTTTTATGTAGCCCCGGACGGTTTTTAAGGCCTCGCCGGAAACGCGGGTGGAGTCGGTCCTCATGTAGGTGATCAGGCCGGTGGCTCCTTCGCGGCCCATTTCAATACCTTCATAAAGTTTCTGGGCCAGTGACATGGTCTTCTTGGGAGCGAAGCCAAAGGCTCTGGCGGCATCCTGCTGGAGTGTCGACGTTATGAACGGCGCCGGCGGTCTGCGCTGTTTCTCCGTTCTCTTGATCAGGGAGACCGTGTATGAAGCCTTCTGCAGATCTTTGAGATAGCCATCGGCTTCAGCTTTGGTACCAATTGCAATTTTGTTATTGCCGACATCATCGGGTTTGGCCAGAGTTTTGTCACCGATTTTCACCAGCCGCGCCGAGAATTGTTCCTTCAAGACCGTTTCGAGCACGGCCGATATCTGCCAGTACTCCTGCGGCTTAAACTGCGTGACCTCGACCTCGCGCTCGCAAACGAGGCGTAGCGCCACTGACTGAACCCGCCCGGCTGACAGATTGTGAGTGATCGTTTTCCACAAAAACGGCGACACAGTGTAGCCCACCACGCGGTCGAGCACTCTGCGGGCCTGCTGCGCGTTGACCAGATTCATGTCGATGTCACGCGGGTGCTCCATCGCCTCAAGCACCGCCGGAGCCGTAATCTCGTTGAAAGCTACGCGCACGAATTTCGCCTTGGAGCCATTCTTAAGGCTGTTTGCCACGTGCCAGGCAATCGCTTCACCCTCGCGATCAGGATCAGGTGCCAGAAAGACGGTCTTCGCCTTTTTGGCTGCCTTCTTCAACTCGGAGATAACTTTTTCCTTACCCTTGATGACGTGATACTCCGGCTCGAAATTATTATCCGTATCAACACCAATTTTGGATTTTGGTAAGTCGACGATATGGCCAATAGTAGCAAGGATATCATAATCCTCACCCAAAAAGCGGGCTAAAGTCTTAGTTTTGGCTGGAGACTCGACGATGACAACATTCTTGGCCATATCTCTTCCTAAGTTTTCGAAAGTAAGAGTTTTATTATTATTACATCGAATCTGAACGTTTAAACTTTACCTTTCCGTCCAGAACATCACGTAGAGCCACGGCGGTAATTTTGCGGCTGTCGATATCGATCGAAGGATCTTCTTCCATCTGCTCAAGCTGTTGAAGACGCCTGGCATTGAGCCGGCGGGCGTGCTGCGAGGCCACTATCACAGCCTCGTATAGATTCAGGTTAAGTTTTTCCAGCTCTTCAATTTGGGGTCTACCCATTGCACTCTCCTATCTACTCAAATGTCGGTAATTTAACGAATTATCCGAGCGATTTGTTCCGCGCGGAGTTTATCGGTTCTACAGTAGTGAGAATCAATGATACTCAAGACTTCCTTGACAGCTGTGTCAAGCTCTTCATTTATAACAACATAGTTGAATTTGCTGTAAAGTCTCATTTCCTTTCTGGCGTTCTCGAAACGAACCCTCAGTTGCTCACGGGTCTCGGTCCCTCGCTTTTTCAGGCGCTTTCGCAAAGCCGTTATCGATGGGGGCAGTATGAAAACAGTTATGGCTTCGGGGAAAGCTTTCCGGAGCTTAAAGGCCCCCTGTACGTCAACATCCAGCACCATCACGCCGCCTGACCGTGCGACGTGCTCCAATTGATCCCGCGGAGTGCCATACCGGTAAAGATGCACGTGACAATGCTCCGCGAAGAAGTTTCTCTTGACCAGAGAGGCGAATTCCTGGTCGGAAACAAAGAAGTACTCACGACCGTTTCGCTCACCTGGCCTTTTCGTGCGGGTAGTGTATGATATGGAAAAACGCCAGTTTTTCCTTCGACGGTTGGGTGACAGCAGCTTCCGGCAAATCGAGGTCTTGCCGCCGCCCGAAGGTGAGGAAATGATTACAATCTTGCCAGGTCTCTTCATTTTCAGTGTCAGCGCTAGCGGCTACTCGACATTTTGCACTTGTTCTCTAAGTTTCTCGATCTCCTCCTTGAGTGAGATGACCGCCGAAGAGATCCGAATATCCGAACACTTGGAAGCGATGGTATTAGCCTCCCGATTCATTTCCTGGAGTATGAAATTGAGCTTCTTGCCAACAGGATCGGGTATCGCGAGAGTCTGGGTAAATTGCCCCACGTGGCTCTTTAAACGGATGCATTCCTCACTGATGTCGATCCTTTCTGCAACCATGACAATTTCTTCCTCCAGTCTCACCGAGTCCGGAGCCGGTGACTGAAGCAGGTCTTGTATCCTCGCGGCCAGCTTCTCCCGGTAGGAATCTACGAAGTCGGAGGAATGGTCGACAATCACTTTGATGTAGCCGTTGATGACCTTCATTCGCTGCCTCATGTCCCTGGCCAGCGCGGCCCCTTCTTTTCTTCGCATAGATATCAGCTCGTTCAGCGCCTTCCGGGTTGCCTTTTCAAGAGGTGGCCAGATCAGCTTATCATCAATAGTCTCTTTATCAGGATTGGCAAATTCCGGCAGAAGCATCAGGTCGTGTATTTCTACTCCCCCGCTAAGCCCAAGTTCCTTTTTGAGTTGCATGAGCTGCTTATGGTATGCCCGGGCCGCCGGGCGATTGATGGCAAACTTCGCCGCACTGTCGTTCGATTCTTCATACCCCACATACAGATAAATTTTCCCCCTCTCAATATGGGCACTTATCAGGGTACGTAGTCTAGCCTCAAGAGCAAAGAACTGCCGCGGCAGTCTGGCCGATATTTCCAGAAAACGGTTATTGACACTGGAAATCTCGACGCTGAACTTGCCGACAGGAGCCCGCAATTCGGCTTTTCCAAAGCCGGTCATGGATTTCATAACGTTACCCCGTTCATAGCTTGGCTCAAAAATAGAGCTAAACGGCTATTTGTCAACCCATATTAATGTGAAATAATCGATCCCGACCCGGCGATCAGACCGATGCCGCCGCCGGCGGGTCGCCACAGGGGACGGAAATCGCTATTGCCGTTCGCTCACCGGGTATTGACGTCAGATCGATCTGCCATCCAAGACCCGAGGCAAGCTGTCGGGTCACCGCCAGACTGGTACCGTCTCCGGATGCAGGCAGGCCGGAGCCGTCGGGAACCTGGCCGAAGAAGTGGAACAGCTTCTTGAGGCTTTTCTCCGGGTAGTCAAGTTCATCACCAGATACGATTATCCGGCAGGAGCAGCCATCGAACTCTGAATGCACGACGATGGTTTTTGCTGCGTTCCGGCTCAGCCGGATAAAGCATATTACAGCACTATAAAGGATCTTTGCCGCTATTTTGGAACTGGTGACGACTTTCGGTAAATCTTCACACCGGCATTCCACGGTCGCACCTGGACAGTCAGCCATGGCCTGCCTGATTGCGTTCTGAGTCAGCAGCTTAAGGTCGATCCGCTCAGGGCGGCTTTTATCATTCATGAGGCGCAACATCACGCCGATTTCATCCAACATGTTACGGAGACTGCGCGCTGAGCTATCCAGATTCTCCAGCAGGCTATTACCTTCCTTACCCATCTCGTTGTAGAACTCATTAGCCAGTCTCTCAGCGATAGTGTTCACTTTCTTCAGTTCCGAGCCAAAAGAGGAGATGACCGAGAGCCACCGCTGGTTATCCATGATGCCCGGTGACGAGCCCGGTTGCGGGACGGCGCTCTGCGGAATCAGGGCAATACCGGCACTGAGATCGCCGGCATCATAGGCAAAGCGCACGGCCACCATTCGGGCCGCCTTTCCCCCGGGCAACTTAAGGTCCAGATGCAGATCAGCAAAGCAGTCTTCTTCGCCGACGGTGCGGAAGTGGTTTTCCAGTCGGGTCTCGATGGAGGGATCATTGTGTTCGGCCAGCAGGCGGGCAAAATCCATGTACGTGCCTTCAATCTCTTCTCTGTCAACCAGTTTCAAGAGGGTGGCATTGTACCCCGATATCTGGCCGTCGGCTTGAATCAGCAGCCCGCCGATACCGAGCGAGTCAAGATACCCGATGGTAAACTTGACATCACAGGCGGCCTGATCGTCACCTCCGGCGGTCATTGTTCCCGTCATCAGCCTCACCGTACAGTTCAGGCCGAAACGGGCGCGACTTACTGCATCCGCCCTTGGCGTTCCATCGGGTTCGCCCTCAAACAGGAAGCGCACCAGGTAGGCGTTGTCTTCCGGCAGATTAACTCTGGCGACGTACTCCCCCGGGGCGGTACCGCCCGGCTCAGCAGCCGTTTCATCCTGCACCCCGTCAGTAAACGCGTACTCGACACCCGACTGCGCTACGCGGCGGTGCAAAGCGGTTGTTTCGGGAATCGAGGTGGATGCAAACTCCTCCATGGGATCGTCGGAAATGGCCGAGCGCGGCTGCAGCGCGTCTCCGTTGATACTATACACACAGATCTGTTTGGCGCCAGCGTATTCCCGCAGGAGACGGAGATGCTCCGGCCAACTGGTAAAGTCTTCCACGGCCAGAAGATTTTGAAGGAAATCGACATCCCAGCGGTCGCCGGTCACGGCGCCGTCAGCAGTCACGGAGCTCTCGCTCCGATTGATGATTAACTGAAAATTAACGGGGTTGCCGGCGATGAAGTTAAGTGAAACGATCAGGGAAACCGGGATCGTTTGCCTGTTGCGGCTGACCAGCACCACTCGGGTGGTATCATAGAAAGCTTCGTAGTGATTGCGATGGGCGAGTAACTGGTTGATCGGTTCCTGGGACGAGCCGGCCAGAAAATCGACCAAGGACCTTCCGAATAACTCCTCTTTAGAGTAACCCAGCAGTCTTTCGACTTCGTCGTCGATATAAACGAAGCGACCCTTGAGGTCAATTTTGCATACCGCACACCTAGTAAAGCCGGTGATGCAGTCGGTTGCTACAGGAATCATGCTCAGTCAACGTTCAATCGGCTTTCAACAACTTTATTCGATAACTTCGCCGATCGGTCTGGACATATGCCAGGTATACACCGGCGGCGATGCTTTCGCCCCTCTGGTTAATCGCTAACCATCTAATGGGAGTATCGGCTGTTGTAGCGAGATTGTTGACTTTTTCCCAGACTAATTCTCCGGCCGTATTGAAAATAGAGACGGCTATGAGCCTGCCCGCCTCCGGGCCGACGAAAATACTCACAGAATCGGTAAAGGGGTTGGGACCGATACTGACCGATTCCTGCTCCCCCCCGTAAGTAACCACATTTATATAGGCGGTGTCGACAAAATAGCCGACATCGAGTTGCAGACCGATAGATGCCTGGGTCGGATTGTCCGGTGTTCCCCTCAAAAGCAGCCAGCCGGTGCCGTCACCGTTATCGGTGAACTCCGCCCAGGCAGGCGGATCAAGGGCGCTCAGTACAGGGACAGCCTCAGCTAACCCGGAAGTAGTAATGTCCACTGAGATCTGGTCACCGACTGTCAGCCAGATATCATCCACGGGGACAATCTGTATTATTGTAGACGATTTAGTGGCGTCGTACAAACCCCAGCCGTAATTGTTGTCAGGATTCGAACTTCTGCTGCCCGCGGCGCGGATTCTTTCCAACAGCCTGTTTGCGGTCAGGTCAGGATCGATCTGAAGAGCCAGAGCTGCCCCGCCGGCAACGAGCGGAGCCGCGAGCGAGGTCCCCGACGCGGCTGTCAGCCCGCCGCTGTGCAGAGCCGTCGTAACACCTACCCCCAGCGTGACAATATCCGGTTTTATGCGTCCGTCGGCAGTCGGTCCGGGCGAGGAAAACGCGGCCAGCGTGGAGTCGGCCAGAACCGCACCCACAGTCAGGACGGAATCACCGTCGGCGGGCGTCGAGATGGCCCCCCACGAGGTGAGACGCTCGTTGCCGGCCGATGTCACCACCAGAATATTCTTGGAGGCGGCAATATCGGCAGCGATGGTAATCCGTGCCGTATTGCCGTCCAGGTCCCCGAAAACATAGCTGCCGCTGTCGGCAAAAACGGCGTAGCCGAGTGATGATGATATGATATCCGCACCTAACGAATCGGCCCACTCGGACGCTGCGATCCAGTTATCCTCTTCGATCTTGATCTCCAAACCATCACAGGTTATTTCGGTTTTTGCCAGCACGAAGTCCGCGCCGGGCGCCACTCCCATCAGCGTATCCGGCACATTGGCGGCGATCACCGCCCAAACCAGAGTACCGTGATAACTCTGTTGATAACGATTGATCTGTTCGGGGCATTCAGCCTCGTCGATGGACGCGTCGCCGTGGACGAAGTCCCACTGGTCCAGAACGTTAGCCGAATCAAACGCCCGGTGATCGAGTTCGAAGCCGCTGTCGAGAACGGCTATCAGAACACCCTTCCCGGTGTAGCCGGCGCGATGCAGTTTCACGGCATTAATGAACGTATTCTGAAACAACGAAAAACCGTAAGCGAACTCTTCCGCCCGCGCGCCGAAACCGGGGGACTTGCCTACATCGGCGACATCCGGATAAGCAGCCCTTAACGGCCGAACCAGGTCTATACGTTGAATCGCCGGAATCCCAACCAGCCGTTCGATGTGCTCTTGATTGGCCTCGACCGAGACGGCATTGAGCCAGCGGGAAACCTGCCGGACGCGGGCCCCGGTCGCGCTCACGGCGTCGATTAGGCTTGCGGAGACTGGGTAATCCCGTTCATCAATAAGGAAGTTGACAGGATCGACTCTGGCCCGTCGTTTTAACGCCCTTTCCGTGAAGGCCACAGGCGCAGATTCGCGGCTGCCGTCTCCGAGCAACAACCAGTAGCTGTGCTGGAACTCGCGAGGAGAATTCTCGGCGGTGACCCTCGCTGGTTCAGTCAACTTGGTCAGCGGATTTCCAGGTCCCGTCGGCGAGGCCGCCGGCTGAATGAATACAGAAAACGTCAGAAAAAGACAACACGGTAGAGTTCGATACATACTATTTCCTTTTTTCCATCTGCTCGATTCCGGGAAAGACACCTCGCGGGGGAGCATAGCGAAACCTCTGCGGTCTCAGGAAGCGGTAGTTGTTGCTGCGATCGTTGTCCGGAGAATAATGATTGGGATCGAGTATCACCGCACGCGGACGGGACGGCAATAAGGCCGTAAATTCCACCGGGGACGGACCCCGGTTCAGGTCGTCATAACTCAAGGTATCATACACCGTGTCGGCGGTAGAGAGAACGAAACCCACTTCGACCGGCAACAGTGCCGAGCCGCCATTCACCACTTCGTACCACAGAAGATGTTCCGGCCCGACTACCCTGGCCTCCACCCTGTCAATACCGAGGTCAAAGGCAAACTCAGCCGACTGCCATTGCTCGAAGAACCAGCCCAAATCCGCACCTGTTGTTTCATATACCACACGCGGCAGATCACTTTCATTCGGGTAAGCGTAGCGGAAGTCGCTCGCCAGTTTTTTGAGGGAACGCCACAGATCCTTTTCACCGATGACAAAGCGAAGCATATACAATTGTAACGGAAGGAGGCTGTAGTTGGTTTGGAATGCGGCTGTGTTTTTCGCACTTTCCCCGGGTCCTTCGTAAGAGAACCGGGGCAACCGCTTGTGGTACTTCGCGACCATATCGAACCCGTCGCGGCCATAAATCTTATAGAGAATCATCGCCGCGGCGTACACGGCATGAGCCCGGTTGTCCGCCTGGATCGCGCCGGTCCGTGTAAGAACTGTTGGCGTAAACCAGGCGGCCGCCAACTCGAGCGCCAAAGCCGCCGCGAGGGTGTTCTGATCCTTAATATCGCGCGGTACGATTATCATATGCCGCGACTGCTGGACGGGATAGCGGGGGCTGCCGGCGACTATTGTCAGGGTATCGGCGGGTGGTTTGCCGATTACTTGTTCCAGATGTCGAATAACCTGAGCCGCTGTCCGGGCGACAAATCCCTTCCAGAGAGGGGCGACCTCGGCGTCGTAACACACCTCCACCATGCGCGTACCCAGGTAAGCGCGGTCGCGAATCAAGTCAGGGGCGATAACCAGGGAAAAGCCGGGGCTGCTGGCGGCGCGGATGACAAACGTCTTGCGGCCGTCCCGTATCACTGGGCTGGCCCGGTACTCGGTGGAGAGTTGCCCGTCGGGGTTGGCAACGTCCGTAAAGACCGTGTCCGCCGCCGGCTTCGGCAGAAAACCAAGATGTTCCCTGTCGTTTAGCAGTCTCCCGGCGGCGGCGAGAGTATAGGCCGAGTCAAGGCGAAGCAAGACATTGTAATCGGCGAACTCGCCTACCGTCTCAACTGAGGAGGGATCTCTGTTACAGTACCATTTACCGTTCTTGTACACGCTCAGCAGCGGGTACCAGCCGCTCAAATGGGTACATTGGGCGCTCTGTGTTACCGGACTCATCCGTGACTCAAAGGATATCAGAAAAGACGCTCGCTCATCCGGTGCCAGCGGCTGTGGCAAGGCTATTTTGACCAGGTCCGCATCAATGTCTACTTCATCAGCCTTGAGCGGCACTCCCCGGTAAAGAATTGAGTCTATCCGGCAATAAGGTCCGTTTGCGATCGTCTCGAAGGGAAACGACACCGGTCTGTCGTGGTTTACCGGGACTTGCAGCCAGATTTCGTCGAGAGTATCCGGAGAGGCGTTGCGGAAATCCAAATCCAGTTCGCCCGTGATCGCGAGGTTCGTGGCGTCTATGGTCGCCCTGATATTGTAGCTTGCTTTCGGAACGTTTGGTGGCGGAGCGAGATGCCGATCCTGATGCAACTGAGCGCCGGTCGTTATCAACGGCAGAAAAATTGTGAAGATGGTTGTTTTTAGTGCAGAACAGGACATTTCACCTGGCGCTGTACCACTGCGGGTATCACTCCGTGCGGATGGGTTAAGCCTACTTCTTTTTGAACAGGTCTTTTAGAAGGTCCTTGCCCTTCTCTTCGATCAGGTCGTTTTTAGCGCTCTCCAATATAGAGGAGTAGTCGATTTCCACTTTGGGATTATCCGTCGTGCCGCCAATCGAAAGCGGCAGCTTCACGCGTTTGACGCTTTTATCAGACAGGATTCCGGCCAAACCGCCGACGAGTCCGCCCTTGGAAAGCAAATCCTGAGACCACTCCTGCGACAAGAGTATCGAGCCCTCGTAATCCAGTTGCCCGCTGAAGGAGTAGTACCCGTTCAGGTCGACATCGCCGACTTTGCCGAGACTGGTATTGAGCTTATCCAGTTTGACCTTGCCGTCCCTGACCTCAATGTTGGACATTAACTCCCTGAGAGCCTGCTCCTTTTCAAACGATTGGCCGGCCGCTCCGGCCACTTTATTGATGGCTGAGTACAGGGCTCCCGAAGTCACCAGCTTGCCGCTTTTCATCGAGGAAGTGCCGTTCATGGTCAGCGAGTTCAGAAAGTCCTCAGCTTCCCAGCCCTGGGCATTGTAATTCCCATTCAGATCGATCTTCCCAAAAAGATAGCCGCCGAACTTGGAAAATCGCGAGACAAAATCATCCGCCTCCACCTGTGACGCCTGGAAAGTGCCTGTGTAACGGGGGTTCTCGAAGCTGGTCAGGTCGATCGTGGTATTGCCCGAGACGCTCCCGCTGTACACTTTTCCGGTGACGTCATAGCACTCTATCTTGCGGTCTCGGATTTTAATTTTGCCGGAGATGTGGTCGAATTCGACGCGGCTGTAGATCATCGTATCAACAGTGAAGGTGCCGTTGCCGTCGATATCGGGCAAAATCACCATGGAAATTGAATCGGCTGAGAGCGCGGGAGCTTGCTCAGTGCCGGCACCGGGCACAGCCTCGGGGAAGAGCTTATCGACATCGAACCTCTTCGAGGTAAGCGTGAAATTAAAAACCGGCCTCGTCATCTTGCTGCGATCCAGCGTTTCAATTGGCAGCAGGTAAGGAAACGGGTGTGATAGGTTGCCCGCGAAAGTCACGTCACTGGAGACAAACTGCGCCATCATTTTGTCGATCTTGATCGTGTCGGGGATCAGCGACATACTGGCCTCGAAGTGCCTGAGAGGCTCCGGCAGCAGTGAATCAGTGTAGGAAGCGTCCGTGATGGACAGTGTACCATACGGTTTGAAACCGCTATAATCGCCGGTGTTCCCTTTTACTTTCAGTTCCATCGTGGCCAGTCCGGTCAATTCCGGATGGCCTTTGGCGGGTAAAAACACATTCAGAAAAGCCAGGTTGATATCACCGTTGAGTTTACCGTCGACGGAAGGATGAATTGTCCTGGCCTGAATTGAGTCCGCCATAAGATACGGCACCAGATTGTCGAAGCGACCCGTAAATTCCAGACGACCTGACCTGGTGCGGCCGGAGAATTGCCTGACGTTGACGACATTGTTGTCGAAGTAGACTTCGAGCGAAAAAGCCTCGACCGGCTCCGGCATCAGATTGGAATTGTAGGCCGCGTCTTTGACCACAAGATCGCCTGAGAAACGCAGGTTTTTGTAATCGCTCGCCTTGCCGGAGAATTTCATGTTAAAGCGGGTGCCTCCGGAAATATCATGATTGTCTTTGGCTGGCAAGAACGGCTTAAGGTAGGCCAGGTTGATGCTGCCGGCCAGTTCACCATTGACAAGCGGATCGTCGAAATTATCTACCGTCAGGTGCCCCTTGAGCGGCTCGTTGTTGAAGGTGGCATCTTCCAGATTCATTCTCAGATTGTCCGGTTCAAAATCGACCAGGGCCTTCTTGAGTTTCAGTTCGCCCTCAAGGTCCTTCTTCGACAGGCTCATATCGCTGATAATAGCTGTACCGGAGTACACCAGCGGTTTCTCTTTTTTCTCGGTGTACTCGACGTCAACATCCAGCGCGAAATCGCCGGCCACCTTGAAGTCTTTCAACATGGCCTTCTGCTCCTCGGAGAAAAAGCCGAGCAGGTCGGCCACCGTTACTCTGTCCGATTTCAGATTGCCGCGCGCCGTCATGCCGTCGGTCGGCTCCTCCGGGAGCGTGGCTTCACCCTTGAGCTTGAAATCCAGGCCGTTCAAGCGCAGGTCGGCTTTCTGCAAATCAAGGCGGCTGCGGTCAAGGTCGTACTCAGCCTGGTACTCCAACCTGACCGCTAGAGCCGGCAGGGGCATGCCATTCTTGACCATGACGCTGTCGATCTGGAGCCTCCCCGATGATTCGTAGACATTTCGGCGGGGTATCTTGAGCGATGTGGCCAGATCCATGTTGACAATCGTGGCCATGAAACCGGAGCTGTCATCGGTGTACTTCAGGTAAGCGTCGTTAACTTCCAGTTTGTCAAAGGCCACGGTGGCGGCGGCCGCACGGGCCTCCGGGGTGGTCTTTTCGGCCAGCTCCGGCGGCGCCTTTTCCTCCACGGCGGCGAAGGTGTAATTGTTGGTGCCGTCGGCCTTCTTTACCAGCACAACCTCGGGTTTGTTGACAATCAGCTTGTCGACCCGGATGTCGCCGAAAATGAGCGGCAGGATCTGGACCTTGACGTCGAGGTTCTCAGCCACCAGCATCGGCTCGTCGCCAAATCCCGGAGGGTTGCTCACCGTTATATTTTGCAGTTCGACGCCGATGCCGCCCCAGAAGGACATATCCAGTCCCTCGACCGTAAGTTGCCGCCCCAGGGCCTGGCTGCCCTTTTCTATGGCCAGCGCCCGCACTTTCTCAGCCGGGAAAAACAACTTGAGGCCGATGACGGCCAGTATGAGAAGGACGACGACGATCCCGGCGATCCAGAGGATTATCTTTCCAAACTTTTTCATTTCCGCCTGTCTTTTCTTATGTTACACCTTCCGTTCCACAGTACAATTATTCTACACGCCACCTCTATCGGAAGCAATCAAAAAACGGCGGCAGTACCCCTCCAGGCAGGCACAGCAGCCAAAAAAGGCGGGGCGCAACCCGCCTTTCCGAACGCCTTTCGGCCCGGTCGCTAAAGCTTAAGGCTCTCCCCCGGTTTCAGGATAATGACTTCGGCGCCCTGGACGCGGTCGGCGAATTTAGCCGGGTTTTCGGCGATCAAATCCCACGTATCATAGTGAAACGGGATAACCTTTTTCGGCTGCAGGAATTCCACCGCCTTGACGGCGTCGTCGAGGCCCATGGTGAAGTTGTCGCCGATAGGGAGAAAGGCCAGGTCAATCTTGTTCATCTCGCCGATCAGTTTCATGTCCAGGAAAAGGCCGGTGTCGCCAGGGTGATAAATCACTTTGCCGCCGATTGTTACCAGGAACCCTACCGGCGGGCCGGTGTAGCGGGAAGCATCGGGGCCGTAGCCGCCGCCGTGGTGGGCGATAGTCAGTTTCACCCGCCCGAACGGGAAGTCGTGTCCGCCGCCAATATGCATCGGGTGCATAACGACTCCCTCACTCGCGACCAGGCTGGCCAGCTCGAAATTGGCTATAACCGTCGCGCCGGTGCGTATGGCGATAGCGATGGCATCACCCACGTGGTCGCCGTGACCGTGGGTCAGAAGGATATAGTTGACGTCGATTTCGTCGGCCTTGACGGGGGCCTTGGGATTATCGCTTATAAAGGGGTCGATTATGAGCTTGTGCTCGCCTTCGGTTATCGTAACACACGAATGGCCCAGGAATCTGACTTCCGGCATATCTCTCCTCCTTGATTATTGCTTGTTGGACAGCCTCTGGAGATAAATACGGCAAGCCGCGCGGGTTTGTCAAATGCTATATCTTCAGAAAGACTTGCGCTTGTACTTGCGCCGCAGAGCCAGGATGAAGAAGGTGATGAGAGATGAGCGCTCTAATCTCTCAGGCTATTACGCCGCCGCCAAGTAGAAGGTCGCCGTCGAAAAAGACCACCGACTGGCCGGGGGTTATCGCCCGCTGTTTGTCCCTGAATATAATGTGGACTGTGCCGTCGGTCAAGGGAGTAACGGTTGCCGGGGCGGGCTGGTGTAAATATCGGATCTTGACCTCGGCCTCAAACAGTTTTTCCGCCGGAGCCATAGCGACCCAGTTGACGGATTCAGCCTTCAGCTCGTTCCTGAACAGGGTGTCGTTGTCGCCAACTATGACGACATTCTTTTCAGTGTCGATTTTCTGAACATACAGCGGCGTCGGGTGGGCAATGCCCATGCCCTTGCGCTGGCCGACAGTATAAAAGGCGGTGCCGTGGTGCCGTCCCAGCACGGTGCCGTCGGTGTGGACAATATCGCCCGGCTCGAAACTGCGCCCGCGCTTTTCTTCGTATTCGCGCAGAAACCGGCGGTAGTCGTCATCAGCCACAAAGCATATCTCGCGCGACTCGGTTTTTTCGGCGGTGCGAAGGTTATACCTGCGGGCAATCTCGCGCACGTCGGCTTTGCGCCTCTTCCCCAGCGGCATAAGCGTTTTGGAAAGCGCTCTCTGGGAGATACCCCACAGCACATAGGCTTGGTCGCGGGTGCCGTCGACCCCCTTGCGGATACCGTACCTGCCGTCGAGCATTTTTTCGATGGTAGCATAATGGCCGGTGGCGATATAGTCGCAGCCGATTTCTTCGGCCTTGCGCAGAAACTCGACCCACTTGATATCGGAGTTGCAGATGACGCAGGGGTTGGGCGTGCGCCCGGACTTGTACTCGTTGACGAAATTCTCGATCACTTTTTCGGAGAACCTGGCGGACATGTTGAGGACATAGAACGGCGCGCCGATGGCATCGCAGACCATCCGGCAGTCGGTGATGGAATCGATAGTGCAGCAGCGGCCGTCTTTGTAGATGTCACCGCCGACGTCGACGTAGTCCCAGAGCTTCATGTGGGCTCCGACGACATCGTAACCCTGCTCTTTCAGAAGCAAAGCGGCGACCGAGGAATCGACGCCGCCTGACATGGCAACGAGGACTTTTTCAGGCATGAGATACGATATATCGTTTAGCGGTCATACACCGGGGACATGTCCCGCAGGCGCTCGATAATCGGCGGCAGTTCGGCCAAGACGTAGTCCAGCTTTTCTTTCGTAGTAGAGCGCCCCATCGAAAAACGCACCGCACCCTGGCTGACCACGGCCGGCTTGCCCATCGCCATCAGAACGTGCGAGGGCTCAGTCACACCGGAAGTACAGGCCGAGCCGGATGAAACGGCAATGTTTTTCATATCCAGGGACAGGACGATAGACTCGCCTTCGATGCCCTCGAATGACAGATTCACCGTCTGCGGGATGCGCCGCTGCCGGGAGCCGTTGAAGTAAACATCGGGGATACGCCGGCTGACGGAATCGATAAAGTAATCGGCCAGCTCGGAGAGCTTTGTGAAATCCGCCTCGCGGCGCTTCTCGGCGATTTCGAGCGTTTTGGCCAGACCGACCACACCGGCGACGTTTTCGGTGCCGGGGCGGCGTTTCCGCTCATGGGAACCACCGAAAAACAGGGGTGCAATCTTGACGCCCTGGCGAACGACGAGCGCCCCCACTCCCTTGGGCCCGTATATCTTGTGACCCGTCAGCGAAAGCAGGTCAACTCCCAGGTCTTTTACATCGACGTTGATTTTGCCGGTGGATTGCACGGCATCGGTGTGAAAAAGGACGCCGTTTTGGTGCGCGATATCGGCCAGGGTCTTGATATCCTCGATCGTACCGGTTTCGTTGTTCGCGTGCATGACACTGACCAAGGCCGAATCATCTCTCAGCAACTCGGCCAACTGCCGGGGGGAGGCAAAACCTTCAGCGTCAACCGGCAGAAGGTCCAGGCCGAAGCCTTCCTTCTTGTGCAGGTGCTCGGCTGGGTGCAAAACGGCATGGTGTTCGGCGGCGCCGACAATAAGGTGCTTTTTCTTCTTCCTGAGCTGGTAAGCGGTTCCGATGACGGCGATATTGTCGGATTCGGTTCCGCCCGACGTGAAGTAGAGTTCGGACGGTTCACAGTTTATTATTGAGGCGATTTGTTCTCTCGAATTCTCGAGCGCCACCTTGGCGTCCCGACCGTACTGATGCACGGAACTGGCATTGCCAAAACCTTCGGTCAAGTACGGTAACATCGCCTGGACCACTTCCGGGTCGATCGGCGTGGTGGCGTTATAATCGAGATAAACACTTTCCATTCGTGGCGTCTCCTGCCGGCTCATCAGTCAGCCAGTCTTACATACCAAACACGACCGCGCGGCGATTGTTCACGCCGAACAGTCTTTAAAAGGCATATAATATAGTAAAATGCCAGCGGGAAGCAAAGTCGATTTTATCGGTCTTAATACGCCGGGCGTAGTCCAGACGGATCGGCCCGGCCGGGGAGGCGATTTGAACACCCGTGCCGTAGCTGAAGGCCAGGTCCTCCAGAGAGAAATCAGCCCGGCTGTCGAAGCCGTTACCGGCGTCGAAGAAAAGCGACTGCCAGAGCGGCAGGGCCCTGAACAGGTCGTCCAGAACAGGAATGACCGAGAATATCTGGAGAGTCTTCCAGCGGAATTCCTGGTTGAAGATCAAGGTCAGGCGGGCCCCCTTGGGGCTGCCGTCGGGCAGTTGTGGCCCGAGAGTGTTTTCCTTAAAACCACGGATACTGTTGGCCCCGCCAATATAAAGCAGCTCGTCCGAGGGGACAAATTCCGAGGCCCCGAACTCCTCGGTCCAGCCGACCCGGACACGGCTCGCCGCAATCCAGCCGGGCCAGAATATCTGGTAGCGGGACCAGCCGGTCTGAAACCGGAAGAAGTTTTCGTCGCCGCCCAGGAAACCGCCGAAAAACTCGGCGGAAAAATCGGTCACCGAGCCCGACCGGGGAATGAAGAGGTCTTCGCGGCTGTCGCGCCGGATATTGAAGTAGAGTTTGCGACGGGCCGATATACCTTCCTGGCTTTTGATCAGCGGGATCTGGTCTTCCGGCACACCGCTTATCTCGACCGACTGATATTCGAAACCGAGATTGGCTTTTATGTAGATTCCGAACCGTTTGGTCGTGGCCGCGGCAACGACCCACGACTGTTTATCAAAGTTCTGGGTCGGATCCTTAAGCCGGGGGTTTAACTCGCCACTTAGTGTCAGCGGCATGCGAATCCCCAGAAACCAGGGTTCCGTGAATCGTACCTGATACCGGTGGGTCAAAAGCCGGGTATCACGACCAACACTGAATGAGTAGTCAGCCAGAAGATCCAGGCGTCGTGAGCCCCACAGATTGCGTTTACCGAACGCCGGAGAGAAACTCCACTCCAGATCACGTTCCTGAGACTGGGCGGCACCCGTTTCAAAGGAGACATAAAGCGGTCTGCGCTCGCGCACGCGGAGGACAAAATCCGGCTGCAGGCGGTCGGTCAGCGTATCGGCCTGATTTATCTGAAAGGTACTGAAGTAACCTGATTCGAAAAGGCGCCGCTGACTGCGAAGAATGTCGTCTCGTCGGTAAACCGCCCCCTTGCGTATTCTGAGTTCCCGGCGCGCGGTGTATTCCGGAAAATTCTCAGTGCCCTTCACGGCGATATCACCAAAATGTACCAGCGAATCGGCGTCGATTTCAAAAGTAATCGCCGCCCCGTCGGCCCCGGATGTGTCGACCAGGTGCGTTACCCTGGCGTACGGGAAACCGCCGTTGGCGAGGATCGTTTTCATGTCGAAGACGGCCTCGCGGACCTCGAAGAGATTAACGGGCTCGCCCTCCTTGAGATTCAGCGCAATCTTGTTCAGACTGTAACCGAACCGCCTTTCAAAGGAACCTGTAACCTGCCGGCGGCCGTACCGAAACTGTCGACCTTCATCGACCTGCACCCTGATCAAGGCGGCCGAATCGATGCCGGTTATCTCAAAACTCTCCTGAATCTGAATACCCAAAAACCCTTTAGTCAAGTACATGTACTTAATTTCAAGGGTATCACGCCTGAGTGTTTCGCGCTGAATGCGCGTTCGCCGGTCACCTTTGAGCCAGCCCCAGACATTTCGTTTCCTGGAGTACATCCGCTTCTTGATCTCACCGGCAGAAAAATATTCATTGCCCTCCACCACGATGGAGTCGATAACCGGCTTATTGCGTATCCAGCGGAGTTGCACTCTGTCGGTCGCCGAAGCGGCCGCCGCCAGGCCCAGGCCCATCAGAAAGACAGCGGCAATGACAACGCGGCAACTCATTCGAATTCCCAGTGCAGTTTCAACAGCAGGCGGTAGAGTTCTTCTTCGTCCCGCCGGCCCTGGAAGATTACGTTTTTCGCGAAGCGATACTCGAAACCGACCTCCTGCCCCGTCTGTCCCGACAGAGCGGAGCGCCCGTATACGTACAGGTTGGCCAGAGGCGTATAGAAGCCCAGCGTCACGCGCGTCTTGGCGAGATCGATTCCGCCCTCATCGTACGGGTCAATCTCGAAGGTTTCCACACCCAACTGGCCCAATTGCCGCGTCCCGATCTGCGACACCTGGGAGGAAATCAGCCCCGTCACGCGCCGCTCCACGCTGGTGGAGGCCGAGCCCCGTTCCGACGTGTACTGGTTGGCGACAATCAGCAGCAGCAACTCTTCCCGGTTCTGGACATCGGAGTCTTCGCAGGGATTGATCTCGGGGTTCTCCAGGGTACCGGTGATATGTACGCAGGCGTTGATCTGGTCGTACGTCTTCTCTTCGTCGACGGCAGTAGGTGTCGCGACTGTCACCCGGGTGTATCCCTTGATGTCAAGCCGGGGATTGAGCGTCTCGTTGCCTTCGAAAATAACCTGACTGCCCGGCTCCAGCCGAAAGGTTTTATCGAACAGAAAGCCCGTGCCGCGAAGTATTTCCATCTCACCGATAAAACGGTATTGTCCATCCTCTCGAATCAGGTTCACCTGACCAGACAGTTCGGCATCGATGTCATCGTTTTTTATCCAATAGTTGGACAGTATATCGATTATAATATTAAGATCCCAGGTGTTCTCACCCGACAGGGCAGCCATAACCGGCGAGCCTTCATCGGCCTCCGCGAAATTCACTTCGTACCTCGCCGAGACCAGCGTCAGATCGCCGGTCACCAGAGGCGGCGTATCGCCCTCGATATGGACCTCCCCCTCCACTACCCCTTTGATGTCATCAAGTTCGTAGGCAAAAGGGAATTCCTTGGGCAGATTCACGTCCAGATCATAATAGAGACTGTCAAAGGTCTTGACGACAATCTCCCCTTCGACATAGGCAAAGGCCTTTCTATTCTCAGTGTGTATTTCAATCTCCTCGACGACAATCCTGTTGTTTTCCATCGATACCGCCGCGGAATCCGAGTAGAGCAGTTGCTCCAGGTCAAAATATTTCAGGCGGGCGTTCTTGATGTGGGCTCCCCCTTCCAGGTGCGGCTCAAACGGCGTCCCGGTAAGAGTGACATCGGCCACGAAATCACCGTCGAGCTGTTCAACCGAGGGCATCACCAGACTGACCAGGTCAAAGCGTCGGTCGCGGGCGGTAATGCGTATGTTCATGGGGAGATCGGGCAGGCGCTCCAGCGAATCGGTTGTAAAAGCCACGTCCACGTACAGGGCTCCGCTCGCCTGGTACTGACCCGAGTCCGACCGGACGTTTAAACTGTCGATGGTCAGCAGGCGATTGGAGTAGTTGACATGCGTGCCCACATGACCCAGAACCAGATTTCGGTATGTCAGGGAGTCCACCGAACCCGTCAGATTGAACTCCGGTTGCAGAAACGTACCTCTCAGGCTCGCATCGCAGGAAACAACACCGTCGACAGACCACTCCGGCCGGAAGAGGCCGATCCACGGCGCCGCCGGCACGTGGTCGACCGATACCCTGGCGTTCATGGATTCATCATAGTCAATTTTCCCCAACAGCGACAGCCGGGCGCCGTTGTTCCCGATGGTCACCTGCTTGAAATCAAAACCGGCCGAATCGATCTCGATATAAACCTCTTCGTAATTGTCGAACTCCTGGTCAAAGACGGTGACCGTCAGAGTATCCAGACGCAGTTCCTTGGGATATGCCTCCACGTCAAGGATCCCCTGGCCACATACTTTGGAATACTCGGCACAAAAGGCAACCGTATCGATGCCTATGAGATTGGAGTCAACCGAAAGCCGGGTGTAGGCGCTGTCATAAGGGATTGCCCATGCCGTGCCGGTGAAGCAGGAGACTTCCACATTCCCGCGCCGCCCTGTCAGAAAGCGTTCCAGGTCGAATGTAGCATACAGACTGTCGCTGTATAAACCGTATATCCAGACCGAATCCGATTCAAAGTAACCGCTGAGGTCGGGATCAGCCGTTAAGCCGCTCAGACGGCCGTGGGCGTGACCGCGCCCGCCCGGTTTATCAATGAACAGCTTGCCCCGGTAACGATCGAGGTTATCAAGTTGTACGGCGAGGTCCAAATCGATACCGCCCGAATAGTCGATCCGGCCTGAGGCCGTGAAAACATTCTCGTAATAATCGACCGTGAACCCATCTAGGAAAAACATGGAATCGGCCGTAATAACGAGATCCCCGGTGCCCTTCTGGATGGGGTATTCATCGAACGAGGATTCAAAGAAATCGGTATGCAGGTTCAGCACCATGCTGTGAGTGCGGAACGATTGCCCCTCCAGAGCAAGCCGACCGCTGAGATTGGAGGCAAAGCTGTTGTGAACCAGATTCTTCAGGTTGAAATTCCTGATGTCGGCATTCAGGCGGTAATTTTCGGTGGGTCCGGAGAAATCGATCTCCCCGCTGCCGTCGATAGCGCAATCACGCAGAATGAATCCATAAAGGGTGTCCAAATGAAGAAGCGCCTCCGCGAAGTGAAACTCGGCGTGCAGGTTTCTGAAATCGGCCAGCATGAAAGTGCCGCCCATATCGACTTTGCCCGTTACAGCCCTGCCGGCAAAGGAGACCGCGCCGTTGAGATCGAGGACGCCCCGGAGCCGGGGACCGATGTAACCGGTGATTTCTTCCAGGTCCAGGTTGTCAACCGCGAACTCGATATCGCCGCGGGGTTCGCGGCCAAGACTGACGCTCCCATTAAGTTTAACGCGGGTATCGGCCGAGACAACGGTCACTCCCCGGAAAACCACGTTACCGTCCGAGTAGGTGAGCTGTCCTTCGGCGGCATCGAGCACGATATGTTCTTCGTTCGAGGTGAACTCAAAGCGGTCTACACTGGCGCCATAGGTGTTATCCTCTGTCTTGATGGATGCTGAAAGGGTGACATTATCGAAGGCCAGCGTATCGGCGGGATCTACCAGGCTGAGACTGACGCTGTTCAGCCGCAACTCGCCGACGGTGAGCGCCGGGATGAAGCGAGGCCGCTCGGAGGAGTCGCCCGAGGAAAAGTCGGGCAGCAGCCAGTTTCCCGAGCTGTCCCTGGCCAGCATGACATGCGCCGAATCGATATAGAGATAGTCCAGGATGTAATTCTTATTCCATATGTTGGACAGCGAGTAGGCTGCCACCAGTCGTGGCACACGAGCCAGACAATAGCGGTGCGTCGAATCCACATAAAAGGCCTCCACTCGCTCCAGGGTTATTCCGGAAAAGATATTGCCTTTGATATTGCCAACCGAGACCTGGAGTTTGTTCTCGGGTCTAACGAGAGACGCCACCTGATTGTTGACAATTCTCTCCAGGCCTCCCAGAACAAAGACATAAAGATAGAGTCCCACTATGATTACGATAAGACCAACGGCGCAAATGAGGACAATCTTCTTCAGGCGGCGCATCAGTCGTCACTCAACTCATCCAGTATGGCCAGAGACGCCCGGAAACCTTCACCGGCGGCGCCGCCGATATCATGCACGACAGCGCTCAGCAAGGCCAGCGAGGCCCCGACGTTGAGAGCGCCCCTCATATGGGCGTGAAGCTGTTTCGGTCGGTTCTCCACCATCAGGCAGGCCACGACCGCCAATTCCCGATCGACGGCGCTCAACAGGGGACGCGACAGAACTTTTCCGTAACCTTCGATTATCATCCATCGGAAGATCTCGGGTGCGATCGACTCCATTCTCTCTTTCAGCAGTTCGTAGTTACCGCCATAGACGGTTTTGCACAGTCGCATCCCATGCTCAAACCAGCACTCGGACTCGTCAGGACTTATTTTCCTGAGGCAGGAGGCTGCATCCTTACCGGGGAAAACACGGTTCAGATGCTTGGCGGCGGTCAGCATCCGGGGAAATCCCAGGAACAAATACGATTGCAGAATTATCTCGTAAAACTGCTCCCGGTTGACCGCATATCGGCGACAGCGTTCGACCGCGGCATCAAGAAACTCCTCCTCGGCTGTGGCCACGGCCGCCGAATAAACAGACAGGGAACGCGTGGTGCTGTTTTCCCCGGGTCCAAAACGGCGCAGCGCCTCACGGAATTTGTCCGCGTCGAAACTTAAATTCATACGCTAAAATTATGAAATACCGGCGGCCAAGGGAAATTAAAAGTTGCTATCTGAGACTCTCGAGGCGGGTTTCCAAATTCTGAATCATCTGCTTCAAGACCGTGATCTCACGTTGAAGGGAGTCCGGAATATCCAGAGTGCTCCCGGACGCGCCCGGGGTTCTCAAGAAGCGGGTCGACGGCGTCAGCCGCTTCTGCCCGATAACCAGTTGCGCGTACAAAGGAGCATTTTGCCGAATCAGGCTCAACTCCAGCCGTGTTCCGGGTTTACCTTGCTGTACCAGGTTCATCAAGTCCCGGGCAGAGTCCAACTCGCGACCGTCCACGCCGAAAATCAAATCGCCTTTGCGCAGCCCGGACCGGTCCGCGGGGGACGAAGGCACGACAGCGGTTACGAGCAAAGCCTTGTTGATCACTGTCCGGCTCGCGTTGCGGCCGCCGGTCAGTCGAAACGGGGAACTGATTTCCACCGCCGGCACTATCTCAATATCGGCGGTGGTTATGCCGATGTATCCGGCCTGCCGGTCGCCCAGGTTGACGATGTGCTCGACGATAGCCGGTATTTTGTAAGCCGGAACCGCCAGCCCTACCTCGGCCATTCTGCCCTCGCCGATCCCACCGGTGATAATCCCGACGAGGTTGCCCGCCAGGTCAAACAAACCGCCTCCGATGGTCCCCGACGTAATCGGTCCTGAGAACTGGATGGTGCCGTCAGGTCGGAACCCGGCGCAGAAGCCGATCGACGGAGAGGCCTGCATCCCATAGGCGTTACCGACCGCTATCACCATGCGGCCGGCACAGCCATACTGATCGGCGAGTCTAACCGCGGTCCCCAGAGGTCGATCGACCTTCAGGACGGCAACATTTGTCTGATAGTCAATGCCCACCAGTCGCGCCGGCAATATGTAGTTGCCGTACTTTACGATTATCCGGTCGTGGTCGAGCAGAGAGGAGGCTTCCACCAGAACGTGACCGGTCGAATCATAGATTATCCCCGAGGAGATGAGGTTGTGGACCGATTCCTCCTGTGCCCCCTGCGCAACGCCGATCCTCAGAGAGTGTGAGGATTCCACGGTCACGACCGAGCGAGTGAGCCGATAGACAAGATCGTTCAAGCCCGATTCGAGGTTGAACAGGGAACTGTCGCTTGGATATGCGGCCGATGAAAAAAAGACCGCCCCCAAGGTAAGCGACAGGATTCCGGCGGCGGCCTTTAGACGAGTCTTTAACATTTTAGTACGTCTTCAAATCCTCCTCTGCGGAAGATGTCTCGGTCGACTTATAAATTCGGACCACCGACCGCACCTGGAAATAATGGTCGACATACGGCAGCGGCCGGATACTCCGGGAAGAAACCTGTGTGACATTCGAAGCCAGGCCGAAACTCCCCGCCGGAGTGATTCGGTCGGAAATACGGTTAATTCTCTCCGCCCGGGCCAACTGAGCATTAAGCGACCAGTCTTTGTCAAGGTTAATGGTCATATTGGGATTGTTCACCGGTTGAACGGTCAGGTACCGGTTGTCTGAAGTAGCCGCATCACCGGCCGCGATGTAGCCCGGATCTCCGTTCTTATCGGGCAGGAATGTAATTACTCCCATGACCAGAAAAACCAGTGTCATAGCCGCAGCGGGGACCACCTTGCTCCAGGCCAGTACCGGGGCCCGCTTAGGCAGATAGGCTTTCGTTCTCGTTTCGGCAAAGCGCTCGGCGGCAATCCGGTTGAGAAGCCGGGTGTTGAAGTCGTTCGATACCGCCAGCCGGGGCAACTGCTTCTCGGCCAGACGAAGCGATCGCTGAAACGCCTCCTCCTTTCGACAAGATGAGCAGGTCGAAAGATGCTCGTTGACCGCCAGCCTGCGACGATCGGTAAGCTCGTCGTTACAGTATGCTGACAGGTAGGAGCGTGCTTTTCGACAACGCATTATATTCCTCCATTCTCGGCTGTAACTTGTCTCGCAACATCATCCGGGCACGGTTCACCCGTGATTTGACCGTACCCAGCGGAACACTGAGAATCTTGGCAACCTCCTCGTACGGCATCTCCTGAACGTCCCGCAACATAAACGCCGTGCGATACTTTTCCGGAAGCTGCTTGATGGCCGTGTCCAGTACTTCGGGTAAACGAGTAGGCAGTTTCATCTCGACCGCGAACTCCTTCTCGTTTCCCTGCATCTCCGATATCTCGTAATATTTGAACTTCTTCCTTTTGCGCAACTCGTTCCGCGCCAGATTGAGACCTATGGTATAAATCCACGTGGAAAAGCAATGTTCGAAGTTGAACGATTGCCGGTGCTGGTAGACGCGGACAAAGGTCTCCTGTACAATATCCTCCGCCTCTTCGGTCGAAGACAACATACGGCCAATCACGTTCATCAGGCGACCCTTATAGCGGTCGACCAATTCGTTGAAAGCCACCATATCGCCGTTCTGAACGGCTCTTATCAGAGAGTAATCGATGTCCTTTTCAGTCTGCTTTGCCATAGACACCCTTACAATAAGTTCTAACTCTATTACCCAAAAGACCCAGGAAAGTTCCAGGATTTTTCACGCCCCATTAACGTTATGCCCTTGCCGGACAATGTCTTATGTTCCCGTTGGGGCGCTGTGGCTCCGGCCTTTCCCCACACTGATCCTCTATAGCACAGTTGCCTTCTGCGTTTGCCGACCGTTTGCCCTGAGACTTCGACTCATCGGACCCACCGGCGGGCCTTTAGCGAAACAGCTCAGGCCATGGCGACAGATATATAAGAAATCCTATCAGCGCCAGCAACAAAAACGGCGGTATCATCAGTCGATAGACACGGGCCAGGTCACTCTTGAAGAACTCGTTGGTCAGGATCAGGCACAGATGTGAAGGCGACAGCATCATGCCCAGGTAGCCCGAAAGGTATGCCAGCATAATGTGCGCAGGTGCGACCTCCGGCTGGTACAACAGTCCCGCCAGTAACGAATATCCCAGGCCGACATAGGCGGAAACCATGCCGGTCAAAAGACCGATAGTGGCGCAGACAGCAAAAATGACTGCCTCCGGCGGCAGCCCAGCCGAAGTTGTCAGCCGGGTGACCGCTGCTATAGCCCCCGATAGCTCAAGGGCTGTTTGAAAAGAGAGAACGCCAAGGACCAGCAGAATCAGTTTTGGCGAAAAGCCGTCCTTCAGCGCCCGCAGCAGGATGCGTCCCCGGGGACGAGCGACCATGACGAGCAGCACCAGCGAGAGCAAGACCGCCAGGGAGAGGTCGACTTTGAGAATGCCGTAGATAACAATCGCCAGTACGATAGGCCAAATGGTCCGGGCTATGCCTGCTGCAGCCGAGAGGAGACTGCGGGGCTGGTTCTGGGAGGTGTCGATACGTCTGACAAAGAATATCAAACCAATCAGAAACATTGCCACCGCCAGCGGCAGTTGCATGAGTGAGACGGAGCCGATCGGCATGCCGGTAGTGGCCTCCGTCAGGATTAGTCCGGGATAAACGGGCCAGAAGAACTCGACATGGTGGCGAAACCAGTAGTTGCTGACGACCCTGAATTCGGGCGTGTACTTTCCCGCCGCCAGCACGTTGTCAACCAGAGGGGCTGACAGAAGCGACCCGCCGGGCATGGGCATCAATCCCACCAGTCCCGGGAGAGCGGCCACGGCGGTGCGGTCCCCACCATACAGGCTTTTGCAGGAATGGGCCAGCCTGCCCAGGTACTTGAGTTCTTTCAGCAGCGAGCCCAGCACGGTTATCAGAACCACCACGGCCGTCAGAGAGACAAAACGCGTTGATCTAACCAGGTCCAGATACCCGGTCAGACTCTTGTCGAGCGCAGTCTGAAAAAGGAGGAGTGTGAGCAGCCCCGCAGCCAGTAATGTCAGACCGACGGACACTCTCTTGCGCAAGGCGAGGACGATGGCCAGGAAGACGACCAGAAGCTTAACGGCATCCATTCCGTTCAATAAACTCGCTGACGGCAAAAAGTCAATTCCCACAAGACTTGACATTGCCAGTATTCACCATAACTTTGCAGAGGCACACTTAGACAGGACAATATCACCAAAGGAAATCCTCTGCGGGGGAGTTAACGGGGAAAGCGAGATGCCGCCGGTCAAGACAGTCACATCAATAAACGGTCGCCTCGTGCGGCGCGGCCAGGACAGAATATCGGTGTTCGACAATTCCCTTCTGTATGCGGAGGGGCTTTTCGAGACCTTTTTGGCGATTGACGATCGGATTATTTTCCTCAAGGAGCATCTCCAGCGCCTGCAGAGGGGCGCCAGAGTGATAGGACTTAAGATTCCGGTCAGTTCCGACATGTTGACGAAATGGATGGTTATGACGGTCAGGGCTCACCCTGACCGTATCACCAAGCTCCGGCTAACCATGACCAGCGGTGAATCAGCTCGCTGGACGGGCGTGAAGGGTAAACCGCAGGTCATTCTCAGTGCTTCTCCGCATCAAATGCCCCGGAAGCCCTTTCGGTTGTACGTCTCGGAATTCAGGGTCGACCAGGACTCGCTTTTCCGGCGAATCAAGACTCTCTCCTATGCTATCCATGCCGCCGCCCTGAACCAGGCCCGGCGGATGCGCTGTGACGATGCTTTGCTCTTGAATGAAAATGACCAGATAGCTGAAGTCACCTCGGCCAACGTCTTCTGGGTGAATAAAGGCCATATACATACGCCTCCTCTCAGCGCCGGTTGCCTCGAGGGTATCACGCGCAAAATTGTGATCCGTCAGGCGCAGAAGCTGGGATATCGACTGACCGAAAAGAACGCGCGCCTCGATGATCTGGTCAGGGCCGACGAGGTGTTCATTTCCAGTTCACTGAAACTTGTCGCGCCCGTGTCGCGCATAAGGACATCGCGCCGCACCTGGGACATCAAACTCGGTCCTGTCGGCGAACGACTGGCTCAGAGGTTTATTGCCCTCGTCAGGCCGGATTGATGGCCCGGCCGCTTTTCGGCGCTTCCAAATAAGCACGGTCACACCACTTTTTTATTTTGACTTGAAAGACGAAGCTGGCCTATCATGCCCTTAGTACGTTCGTGTGATAGAGGGACGAGGAGGATATAGACGATGACAAGGACGTTACGCAACATATTGATTGTGGGATTGGCGGGTTTCCTGGGCCGATTTGCAACGGCGCAGGAGGAGCTTGTGGCAACCAGTGGCAGCCTGTTTGACGTACCCCCGCGGCAACTGGTCGACATGCCCACAGCAGGGACCCTCCCCCGCGCTCATTTTGACATCGGCCTGCGCCTGTATCCCAACGGCGGCAGTATCGGCTACACCAATATCGGGCTCTCCAACCGACTGATGCTGGGCATATCGTATGGCGGCGACAATATCATATCCAACCGGGACCCGAACTGGAATAAGCGCATTGAGTTCAATATCAAGTTTCGCGTAATCGACGAGATGGAGTACTTCCCGGCCGTTACGGCCGGGTTCTCTTCACAGGGATACGGCGCCTGGAATGAAGATTTTGATCGGTATACCTTCAAGTCGCGCGGGTTTTACGTTGTCGCCAGCCGCAGCTTCTACTTCTACCAGTGGACGGCAGGATGGCACGGCGGCGCCAGCTATTCGCTGGAAAACGATATCGACAAGGACAAGGATATGGATTTTTTCGTCGGGTTCGACGCCACTTTCCGATACAATCTGGCCCTGCTGATGGAGTATGACGTGGCTTTAAACGACGACAAGTCGAGACTCCCCGACGGCACGGATTACATTTTCGCCGGCAAAGGGCGAGGCTACTTCAACATGTCGGTAAAGTGGCTTTTCACTGAGAACCTGGAGTTGGAGGCGCTTATCAAGAATCTTTCCGGAAACCGCCGCGGCGAGAAAATCACGCGCGAAATACGCATTACTTACATAGATATGTTCTGATCACGCTGCCGGAGTCTTCTCCGTTATCTCCCGACCGGTTCACCTTCAGGCTGCCCCGGGCCGGGGCCGCAAGCAAGAAGCGCTCGTTGATTTCTGCGGACACGCTTACAGAAATGCAAAGATGGCCGCCTGCGAAAATTCCAGCAGCCGTTGTGGGAAGAATCCGAGGCCAAGCGTCCCTATGACGGTGATGAACAGGACCAGAATTATAGAAAATGAATAAGGGGCGCGGACAAAGGCGCCTTCGTGGTGGTCGAGGCAACTGGTTTTTATCACCCGCAAATAGTAGTACACGGAGACAAATGAATTCATAACGCCAATCACGGCCAGCCAGATATACCCGTTTTTGACCGCCGCGGCAAATATGTAAAATTTGCCTACAAAACCAACCGTCGGTGGAAAACCCGCCAGGGCGAACATAAACAGCGCCAGCACCGCCGCCAGGTAAGGGCTGGATTTCGACAGACCGGCCAACTCTGAAAACTCGGATTTGCAGCCGCTGCGGGTTTCCAGCAGGGTCACGATGGCGAAGGCCCCGAGATTAAACATGGTATAAGCCACCAGATAGAAGACAGCGGCCGAGACAGCCTCGGCGCCGCCGACGGCAAAGGCCACCAGAATGTAGCCGGCATGGGCAATGGACGAATAGGCCAGCATGCGTTTGACGTTGTCCTGCCGCAGCGCCAGGACATTGCCGACCGTCATAGTCAGCACCGCCAGTACCCAGAAAACCATGTCAAGCTCGACCATTCTTCCAAATCCGAACGTGAATATCCTGAGCAACACGGCAAAGCCGGCCGCTTTCGGGCCCACTGAGAAAAAGGCCGTCACGGGTGTCGGCGCGCCATGATAGACATCAGGCACCCAGGCGTGGAAAGGCACCGCCGCCACCTTGAAGCCGAAGCCGATCAGAATGAGGGCAACGCCGGTGAACATATAGGCCTGCGAGTTGGAGACGATGAAGCTGAAGTCGGCGACGATACGGCGCAAGTCGGTCGTGGCTGACGCCCCAAACACAAAGGCAATACCCATCAGCAGGAAAGCGCTGGCAAACGCCCCCATGATAAAATACTTAATACTCGCTTCATTAGACTCCAGCGACCGGCGGGCGAATCCGGCCAGAACGTACAGCGGCACCGACATGATCTCCAGACCAATAAACATCACGACCAGGTCGGTGGTGTTGGCCATAACCATCATACCGGCGGTCGATATCAGCAAGAGGGCATAGAACTCGGGGCGCTCTATCCGCTTCGCCGTCAGGAAACGATGAGCGATAAGCAGAGCGAGAATGGCCACCACCGTGAAGATGATCTTGAAGGCCACGCCAAAGCCGTCGCAGGTAACCATTCCGAAAAACCCCGAGACCTGACGTCCCCACTGGTGCAACGAAAACACCAGGGCGAGCAGCAAGGCGAGCAGCGCTATCGAAGAACAGATCTTCCCCAGGTTCTTTATATAGCCCACCAGCAGGATAAGCGATGCCCCGATTAACAGGGATAATTCCGGGGAAATAATACCGAAATTGGCCGATAACGATGCTAAATCTATCATACTATTTTACTCGTCCGGCTAACTGCCAGCCTGCCTTCAGAACCCTCAGCCGCCGCCAAAGCCGATTTTGACTTCGGCGCCATCAACGATCACCGGCACGATACGCTGGCCGCCGGTAAGTTCCAGGACTTTCTCTTTGGCGCCCGGCTTTTGATGAACGTCGATCTCCTTGAAGGCGACACCTTCGTCGTTGTAATGTTTTTTCGCCGCCTCGCAATACGGGCAGCCTTCCTTGGTATATATGGTCACGTCGGCCATGCGTTCACTCCTTACTGTCAAACACCATGTCTGTTTCTTCCGCCGCCTGATTGACTGAATACGCTCCCTGAGTCTCGTCGTCCTCGATCTTCACCGTAGAAGACGTGCTCACCACATGCAGGATATTCTTGACCGAGGGTTCAATGATTTCAATGAACGGCTTGGGGTAAATCCCGATCCAGAAAATGATTATGACCAGCGGTATCAAAACCAGTCGCTCGCGCCAGTTCAGGTCGGTAAGCTTCTGATTTTCCGGCTTGGTAGTTTTTCCGTAAATCACGCGCTGGTACATCCAGAGCATATAGCAGGCTGACAGTACCACGCCGCTGGCGGCGAGGATGCCGAATACCGTGTTGGCCTTGAAGACTCCCAGGAGGATCAGAAATTCGCCCACAAAACCGTTGGTAAAGGGCAAGCCGATCGAGGACAGGGTGACAATCAGGAATACCGCCGAATAAAACGGCATCACATTGGCAATACCTCCAAAGTCCTCGATAAGGCGCGTGTGTCGTCTCTCGTAGAGCATACCCACGATAAGGAACAATGCTCCCGTCGACACGCCGTGGTTGACCATCTGGATTACAGAACCTTCCAACCCCTGAGTATTAAGGGCAAACATTCCCAGCATGACGAAGCCCATGTGCGAGACCGACGAGAAGGCGACCAGCGACTTGACGTCCTTCTGCACCATGGCTACCAGGGCGCCGTAAATGATGGCTATAATTGAGAGCACACAGATATACGGCAGGTAAGCCACCGTCGCCTCAGGAAACATCGGCAGACAGATGCGGATAAAGCCGTAAGTACCCATTTTCAGAAGCACTCCGGCCAGAATGACGGAGCCGGCGGTGGGGGCCTCCACGTGGGCATCGGGCAGCCAGGTGTGAAAGGGGAACAGCGGCACCTTGATGGCAAAGGCCAGGGCGAAAGCGCCGAAGACCCAGAGCTGGGGCTGGTATGCGATGGGCATTTCCATCAGCTTCAACAGGTCGAACGAATATTCCCCGGCGAACTTGTGGTACTCGAACAGTATATAAAGGATGGCCACCAGCATCAGCAGGGAGCCAAACATCGTGAACAGCACAAACTTGATTGAGGCATAGATGCGGCGCGGCCCGCCCCAGACGCCGATGATGAAATACATCGGTATCAGCATCACTTCCCAGAAAACGTAAAACATGAACAAATCCAGCGAGACAAAAACGCCGATCATGCCGGTCGCCAGGAGCAGCATGGATATGTAGTATCCCTTGACTCCTTTCGTTATGGACGACCAGGAAGAGAGGATAGCCAGCAGCGTCAACACGGCGGTCAGGAGGATTAAAAGCAGCGAAATGCCGTCGATACCCATATGGTAGTGAATTCCCAATGACGTTATCCAGGGATAGTTGACCTCAAACTGCATGCCGTACGCCATAGTGTCAAACATACCGTACAGCATGAAAGACAGCAGCAGCGTCACGAAAGCGATAATCAGGCTGATGGACTTAATGCTGTCATGGCGGTCCTTGGGAACAAAAAGAAGCAGAACACAGCCGAGCGCCGGAAAGAACGTTACCAATGTTAAGATCTGATCTTCCATTCGCTATATCCAGATGAAGTACGCTAATATCACAACGACGCCCAAAAGAAAGACGGTCGCATAAGTGCGCACCCGCCCGGTTTGAGCGGTGCGGACCGTCTCCGAGATGTCGCTGTACACACTCGCCACCCCGTTGATAAAGCCGTCGATGAAGACGACATCAAAGACTTTCCACAGGAAGAGCGAGAAATAGACCACCGGCCGCACGAGGATCGTCCCGTAAATCTCATCGACAAAATACTTGTTCACAAGAAGGTGGTGCACCCCGGACAATCTCGACCGCCAGGCCGTGGCCAGTTCCGGTCTCTTGTTATAGAAGGTATAGGCGCCAAAGATGGCGGCCAGCACCAGCGCCACCGACACTACCATCAGCGTCACCTCCATACCGGCATCGCCTCCTCCCGATGCCAGGGCCTGAGAGGCAGCGGCGTGGCCGCCGGATACGACCGGCTCCATCCAGCCCTCAAAGTAATTGGTGCCGCCCAGGATGTGAGGTATACCCACCCAGCCGCCGATCAGCGACAGAACCGCCAGCACCACCAGGGGGACGGTCATGCTTCGGGGTGATTCGTGTAGATGCGAACGCGTCGACTCCTCCATCCGCTCCTTGCCGTAAAACGTCAAATACAGAAGCCGGAACATGTAAAAGGCCGTAAGGCCGGCGGTCACAAAACCGATTACCCAGAAAAGCCAGTGTCCATGACCGGACGAAAAAGATTTCCAGAGAATTTCATCCTTGGAGAAGAACCCGGAGAAACCGGGAATACCGGAAATCGCCAGTGTCGCGAACAGGAACGTCCAGAATGTCGCCGGCATGTATTTACGCAGGCCGCCCATTCTGCGCATATCCTGTTCATTCGCCATGGCGTGGATCACCGAGCCGGCTCCCAGGAACAGCAACGCCTTGAAAAAGGCGTGTGTCATCAGATGAAAGATGCCGGCCGTAAAAGAGGCGACACCGCAGGCCAGGAACATATAGCCCAGCTGGCTGACAGTGGAATAGGCCAGGACCCTTTTTATATCGTTCTGTGCCAGGCCGATAGTCGCGGCGTAGATGGCTGTCAGGGCACCGATGACGGCCACCACCAGGAGAGCGTCCGGGGCCATCATGTACAAAAGGTTAGTGCGGGCAATCATGTAGACGCCCGCCGTGACCATAGTTGCCGCATGGATAAGGGCGGAGACCGGTGTCGGGCCCTCCATGGCGTCGGGCAGCCACACATAGAGTGGAATCTGCGCCGACTTGCCAATCGCCCCGACGAAGAGAAGTATGCAGGTGGCCGTAATGAGCCCCCCGCCGAACACGAAGACCTCCGGGGCACGCTCCATCACCACCCGGAAATCCAGCGAGCCGACATTCCAGAAAATCAGGAAAATGCCGATGAGAAAGCCGAAGTCCCCGATGCGGTTGACTATGAATGCTTTCTTGCCCGCATCCGAAGCCGATTTGCGCTCGTGCCAGAAACCTATCAACAGATACGAACACAGTCCGACACCTTCCCACCCGACGAACATAAACAGGAAATTGTCGGCCAGCACCAGGGTAAGCATCGAGAACGTAAACAGGTTCATGTAGGTGAAAAAGCGGCCATAGGAGGCGTCATGCCCCATGTAGCCGACCGAATAAACGTGAATCAGGAAGCCCACGCCGCTTACTACAAGAATCATGACGGCCGATAGGGGATCGAGCAGATAGCCTACGTTCGTGTGCAGCATGTCTCCCGATGGAATCCACGTGAAGAGCACTTGTTCGATGACGCGCGCGCCCGGCGGCAGGCCCTTTAACTCGAAGAACAACAGTATGGAGAGAATAAACGAAATACCCACGGTGCCGCAGGCGACCGCCGATATGACCGACTTGGGCAGCCGTCCTAACAGCAGACCGTTTACCAGAAAACCGAAAAACGGCAGAAGCGGGACTAAAAACAAGTACTCCGACATACTCTCTCGTGACCTACCATTTCAGCAAATCAAAGCGATCAATGTTAACCGTATCGCGATTACGATACAGCGTAATAATTATAGCCAGCCCCACCGCCGCCTCGGCCGCGGCGACGCACAGCACCAGAAAGACGAACACGTGGCCGTCCACCACATTCAGGGCCCGTGAAAAGGCTATCAGGACAAGGTTAGCGGCATTAAGCATCAATTCCACGGACATGAATATGATTATGACATTCCGCGATATGAGCACGCCGATGGTGCCGATACCGAACAGCACGATGGCCACAATCAGATATGCCGAGACGGGAACCATTTCTACCTTGTTACCCTATCAGTTAAATTTTCGACGGAACCGCGCGCATCCGCGCCGGGCGGCCCTTCTCCGTCGCGCTCCTTCTTCGCCATCAGGACGGCACCGACCACGGCCGCCAGGATAAGCACCGACACCAGCTCGAACGGATACAGATATTTCTGGAAGAGAACCGTGGCGACCTCCTCGACCGAACCAAAACCGGCGGGCAGCATCGACATGACACTGACGTCCTTTATATTAACGAAGAGGCTGGAGGAAATGCTGCTCCGCACAACCATCACCAACTGTGCTACGAAAAGGATCGACAACGTGTACTTGGTTATGCGATTGAAAGGGGGCGACGGTCGGCCGAGGTCCTCGCGGCCGCGCAGATTAAGCAGCATGATGACGAAGAGAAACAACACGAGCACGGCTCCGGCATAGACGATGATAAGCACCGCCGCCATGAACAGGGCCCCCAGCTGGACATACAAAACCGCCTGGGCCAGCAGAGAAAGTATCAGGTAGAGTACCGAGGCGACCGGGTTACGCTGTGATATCATCATGGTTGCGCCGAAGACAGCGATCACGGCCGATGCCAGAAATATGAGTGTATCCAGATTCATTTTATCCTGTCCGATACTCCGTAGACTTTCCGCACCCGCCGAAACATGCGCTTGAAAGGATTGTCTTTGCGCGGATGCGGCACCAGCATTTGCTCCCTGGTGTAGATAAACGAATTCCGATCGTAGTCGGAAAACTCGTATTCCTGCCCCAGAAAGATGGCCTCCTCCGGGCAGGCTTCTTCACAGAAACCGCAGAAGATACAACGCAGCAGGTTGATTTCGTAAACCCGCGCCCGACGCTCGCCTTTTTCGTTCTCCTCCGGCTCCATATAGATTGCATCCGCCGGACACGCCGCCGCACAGAGACCGCAGCAGACGCAACGCTCGCTGCCATCGTCGTATCGTTCGAGATAGTGCTTGCCGCGGTAGCGAGGGGCCATCGGCTTTTTGCGCTTCGGGTAGTCGAGCGTCACGGGTTTTTTGATAAGATGCTTGAGCGTGACCAGAAGGCCTTTGGGCGTCTTGATAACCGAGTTTACCACCGCTTTTAATACTTCATTCATCGCCGTCCATCCTTAAAACCATCCCAGAACCACCAACAACGACGTTACCATCGTGTTTAGAAGAGCCAACGGTAACAGAATCTTCCATCCAAAATTCATCAACTGGTCATAACGGAACCGCGGAAACGTGGCTCGCAACCAGATATACACGCACATAAACAGGAACACCTTAAGAACGAACCAGACTACCGACAGCCACGGTGCGGCCTGCAGGAAAGGCCCCTGCCAGCCGCCGAAAAAGAGAGTGGCCGCCACCGACGCCACCGCCAGCATGTTGGCATACTCGCCCACGTAGAAAGTGGCGAACTTCATCGACGAATATTCCGTTTGGTATCCGGCCACCAGCTCCGACTCACACTCGGGCAGGTCAAACGGCGCCCGGTTGGTCTCCGCAATGGCACAGATGATGTACAAAAGAAAGCCCAGAGGCTGTTTCCATATGTTCCAGCCGGCGAAAAACCATACCGAATCCGTAGCCTGCTGTTCGACCAGTTCCCGCAGCGACAGGGTGTTGGCCACCAGGATGACGCCGATGATTGACAGGCCATAGCTGACCTCGTAAGAAATCATCTGAGCCGATGAACGAATGCCGCCCAGAAACGAATACTTGGAGCCCGAAGACCAGCCGGCCAGCACCAGCCCGTACACGCCCAGCGAGGTCACGGCAAAGACAAACAACACGCCGATGTTCAGGTCCGAGATAACCATTTTCACTTCGTGACCAAACAAAGTGAGGTCGATTCCGAACGGAATAACGGCAAAGGTCAGGAGAGCCGGCACGAACGCGATCATGGGCGCCAGGGTATATATGATCTTCTCAACGTTGTCGGGTACGATATCTTCTTTGAAAATGAGCTTCAGGCCGTCTGCGACGGGCTGCAAGAGGCCGTATGGACCGGCGTAAGAGGGTCCCATACGATGCTGCAAATGCCCCAGGAGTTTTCGCTCCAGGTACGTGGACCAGGCACACCCGGTCAACATCGCCACAATGACGATGACGACCTTTATCGATGATAACAGGGCAATTTCAAACATCGTCTATACATCCACTTTGCTTAGTCGCACCCAATCCAGTCTCTTCTTGCGCATCAGCAGGGAAGTTACCGGCGTCGAGGAAAAATTCCTCGGTATCAGCACGGCATCGCTGTCGATATGATCGGAGATTCTGGCCGGAACAATGACCTTGCCCACTTTCGATTCCACCCGGACTGAGTCTCCCTGCTTTAAATCATGCCTGGCCGCCGACTCCGGCGAAAGTTCAATATAAGCCTCGCCGACGAAGTTGGCAAGCGAGGTCGCCTTCTCGGTAAGATGTCCCGAGTGATGAGGGTCATCACAGACAAAAAGCGGATAAGGGTAAGCCTCGTCGCGCTCGAATTCGGCCCGAACCACCGGGAGAAACTCGAAGGGCAGCTCAGGCGCACCATCAAGTTGCAGCAAACGATCGATCTCCGCCGCCATGGTCGCATCCGATTCAAACAACACCTTGCCAAACTTCGGAGCCAGCATATTCATTATCTCGCAGCCGGGTCTGGCTTCACCAATCGGCTTCACGGCGCGGACGGATTTCTGTGACTTGCCTTCGAGGTTGACATATTCGCCGTCGTATTCGGCCCAACTGCACAAGGGCAGTACAACATCGGCAATAGCCGTAGTCTCAGTCTCAAAGAGATCGCAGGCGACCAGGAACTCCAGCTTCTCCAAACCCTCGCGAGCGAATTCACGATCGGGATAAAGCATGACCGGATTGCTGCCCATGACGAAAAAGCCGCTTATTTCTTCTTTTTTCATCAAAGCCATCATGGCGTCGGTGTTGTGGGACTCGGCATCCGGAAATTCACCCCACATGGAAGTCAGTTCGCGGCGAAGATTGTCGCTGGGGTAGGGCAGCAGCCCGAGTTTTTCGGCGCCAAACGAATTCGCATAGCGGGGCAGAATCGCCATCTGGCCTTTTCTGTTAATCCCCAGCAACCTGTTCAGATTAGCCAGAGCGGCGGCAATTGCCTCCCGGGCGATTGAGCGAGTGACCAACTCGCCGGCCAGGAACGTGACTTTTCGAGCCCCGGCCAGCGCTCGGGCCAGACTTTTCAAATCTTCCTTATCAAGCCCGCACTCGCGTGACGCCTGGTCGAGGCTGGACGGTGACACTTTCTGACGGTATGCCTCCGCCTCAGCCGAATCGGTCAGCTTCTCTTCGATCGCGGCCAGACAGACAGCGTTCAGGAAACTCTCGTCGGTCCCGACACTATACACCAGCTCGAGTTCGGTCACATCAGCCGACTTCACATGATAAGGGTTGGCGGCAAAGATCCTGGCATCATGGAAGTTCCGGGCCTTGCGTATCCGCAGATACTCGTTTTGATGCTCTCTGACCAAATCGGTCCCGAAGGCGACGATCACATCGGAGTCGTCGATATCAGCTATTTTAAACGGCTGTGCGCACATCTTTGAGAACACGCTGTCGGCCGTCGGGGGAAGCATTCGGTAGTGGCTGCGGAAGTCAATGTTGTTAGACGGCAACACCGTCCTGAAGAACTTCGAAAAGCTGTAAAGGGAAGCGTTGTCCAGGCTTGGCTCAATCAGCCCGCCGATGCACACATTGCCTTTCTTGTCTTTGATTTCGCTGAATCGCCGGTGAATCAGGACAAGCGCCTCCTCCCAGGAGGCCGGAACCTGCTTGCCTTCTTTCTTGACCAGAGGTGTCTTCAGGCGGTCGGCGGAATTGACAATCTGGTACCCATAGCGCGTCACATCCGACAGCCAGCCGTCGTCAATGCCATCGTTACGGCGTGATGTCACCCGGAATATCCGGTTCTGGTGGTTTTCCTTAAAAAAAGTGGTATTGACCCCGGAACTGTTGAAATTGCAGACCGCCGGCGTTGTCTGTGTCAGCCAGACCCTGATTTTGTACCGCCAGTCCGTATTGGTCAACGCACCCACCGGGCAGATTTCCACCAGGTTGCCTGAATAAGGATTGTCGACCTGCTCACCGGGGGCGGCATTGATCTCCGCTATGTTCCCGCGTTCGTAGACGCCCAGGTCGTACTCGCCAAAAGCCTCCTTGTTGGCCCGGACGCACTTGTAACACAAGATACAGCGGTTCCGGTTGAGAACAATCTCGGGGCCGATACGAACGTCATCGAACGTAGACGCGGTACCCTCTTCGCGGAACCGGTACTTCTGAAAATCGAACCGGCTGTCATCAATGCCATGCGCGAAAGTCAGGTTCTGAAGGTCACACTCGCCGCCCTTGTCACAGGTGGGGCAGTCCAGGGGATGGTTCAGGAGGATGAACTCAATGATGGCTCGGCGGCCCTGCTTGACCTGATCGGAATCAGTGCGCACTACCATGCCGTCAACAGCTTCCGTGGCGCAAGACACCTGCAGCTTGGCCATTTTTTCTATTTCCACATAGCACATCCGGCAGGCTCCGACCGACTTCAGTTTCGAGTGCCAGCAGAAGGTGGGAATATTGATTCCCAACGCCTGGGCGGCCTCGAGAACGGTCGTGCCCCTGGCGACCGTCGTCTGCTGACCGTCGATAGTCAGCGTAACGGTGCCCTGTCCCTGTGCCTGGTGCTTATTATCCTCAGCCATCCAGAATCCTAACCAAACGGGAACTCCGTCTTCACCAGACATTTCTTGTGCTCAATGTGATACTGCCACTCCTCACGCCAGTGTTTAACCGCTGACTGAATCGGCATCACGGCCGCGTCGCCGAGCGGACAGATAGTCCGACCCAGGATATTGCCGCAGACATCTTCAATCTTCTCAATGTCGCCCGGCTGACCCTGACCGGCTTCGATCCTCTCGATAATTTGCTCCAGCCAACCGGTTCCTTCCCGACACGGCGTACATTTGCCACAAGATTCGTGTCTGAAGAAGTGAATCAGTTTCAATATCACCCAAACGACGCAGGTCTCCTCGTGAAAGACGATGACCGCCCCGGAACCGAGCATGGAACCGGCGCCGGTCAGCGCCTCGTAATCAAGGGCAACGTCGATCATGTCTTCCGTCAAGAACGGTGTCGATGCTCCACCGGGGATAACCCCCTTGAGCCTTTTGCCTCCCAGGATGCCGTTGCCGTAGGCGGGGTCGTAGATCAGCTTTTTCAATGAGAAGCCGAGCTCCACCTCATAGTTGCCGGGGCGATTGACATGGCCGCTTAGAGAGAAAAGCTTTGTGCCGGCCGACTTCTCGGTGCCCAGGGACCGGTACCAATCCGCGCCGTTGGCTATAATATGGGGAACGGCCGCCAGTGATTCGACGTTGTTGACGATCGTCGGGCAGGCATAAAGACCCTCGACGGCCGGAAACGGCGGTCGGATACGTGACATGCCTCTCTCACCTTCCAGCGAGTTCAGCAGCGCTGTTTCCTCGCCGCAGATGTAGGCGCCGCCGCCGGAATGAACCACCATATCGAGATCGTAGCCACTGCCATGAATATTTCTGCCGAGGTGGCCCCGCTTATATGCCTCCTGCACAGCCGCTTCCATGCGTTCAATGCAGTGGTTAAACTCGCCGCGAATGTAACAGAACATGATGTGACAGCCAATGGCATACGCCGCGATAGCCATGCCTTCGATAACGCCGTGCGGATCCCGTTCCATCAGCACCCGGTCCTTGCACGTGCCCGGTTCGGACTCATCGGCATTACAGCAGAGATAGCGCGGTTTCGGTGAGCTCTTGGGGACAAAGCCCCACTTCATGCCTGTCGGAAAACCGGCTCCACCCCGTCCGCGCAGTCCCGATTTCTTTACCTCCTCTATGACCTCGTCGGGCTTCATGGCCGTCAGGGTCTTTTTCCATGCCCGATAGCCACCATGCGCCTCATACGTATCCACCCTGTACTGGTCCGGATCCTCGACATACCGGAACAGGTGCAGCTTCTGGTTTGCCGCCGCCTCAGAGGCGTTGGTTATGACCGGCGAGTAGAATTTCACGCTTTTGCCTTCAAGTCATCAATTATCTGATCCACTCTTTCCCGAGTGAGGTTCTCGTAATAATCCTGGTTGATCTGCATCATTGGCGCCGTTGAACATGAACCTAAACACTCCACCGAAATCAGGGTGAACAGACCATCGTCGGTGGTCTCACCCTTCCTGACACTCAACTTCTCCTCGAGATACGTCACCAGCGAATCGGCCCCCATGAGGGCGCAGGAGATATTGTGACAGACCTGAATCAGGTATTTGCCCACTGGTTTCTTGGGAAAGAGAGTGTAAAAAGTAGCGGCTTCGGCAATCTCCACGTAGGGTATATTGATTATCCGAGAAATCTCACGGTATATATCATCATTGAGGTGACCCACCTGACGATAGGCGACAGTAATAGCCGGGAGGATGGCCGATTTTCGCCGGGGGTATTTGGCGGCCTTCTCCTTGATTCGCCTGATCGATTCTTCATTCAGAATCATCTGTCTACCTCGCCTAAAACGATGTCGATCGAGCCGATAGCGCAGATCACATCCGAAAGCAGCCGTCCCTCCACCAGCCTGGGCAGAGCCGCCAGGTTGACAAAGGCCGGCGGCCGCACCCTGACACGGTGGGGTTTGTTGCTGCCGTCCGATGATATGTAAAATCCCAACTCCCCCTTGGGCGATTCAATCGCCTGGTACACCGCGCCAAACGGAGCCTTGAAGCCTTCGGTTATGATCTTGAAGTGGAATATCATTGATTCCATCTTGTACAGGACATCCTCCTTGGGCGGTAGAACCACACCAGGTACATGGGCGCGATAGGGTCCATCGGGCATGCCGTCGATGGCCTGGTCGCATATTCTAAGCGACTGGCGAATCTCTTCCAGCCGCAAAAGGTAGCGGTCATAGGCATCACCATTAGTACCAAAAGCGACTTCAAAATCAAAATTCTCGTACCCGCTGTAAGGATTCGCTTTCCTCAAATCGTGTTTGACGCCGCTTCCCCGTAACATCGGGCCGGTGAGTGAATAATTTATGGCATCCTCGGCGGAGATGACCGCCACACCCCTGGTCCGGTTTATGAAAATCTCGTTGTTCGTGAGCAGGGTTTCATAGTCGTGCATACGCTCGCGCACGATCCGTGTAAGATTACGGACCTTCTTGTCAAAATCGGGCGGCAGGTCATGGGCCAGGCCGCCGATGCGGATGTAACTGGTCATCATGCGCTGGCCACCGCACGCTTCGTAAATATCGAGAACCAACTCTCTCTCCCGAAAGGTGTACAGCAGCATGGACATCGCGCCCAGGTCCAAAGCGTGGGTGCCGAGCCAGACCAGGTGGGAGTTTACGCGTGTCAGTTCGGCCAGGCAACAGCGGGCCCACTTGACTTTGTCCGGAACCTCGATTTCCATCAGGCTTTCCACCGCCAGGCAATACCCGAGGTTGTTCGACATCGGGGCCAGGTAGTCCATGCGATCGGTGGCCGGAAGAGCCTTGTAATACAGCTTGGACTCCATGGTTTTCTCAATCCCCGTGTGCAGGTAGCCAACTACCGGACGCGCCTTGACAACCGTTTCACCCTCAATCTCAAGCACCACCCTCAGGACGCCGTGGGTGGCCGGATGCTGCGGTCCCATATTGATCGTGATGGTCTTGCTCTCGGTCATCACTTCATCACCTCGGGGGGATTGTCCTTGTTCCAGCTGAATTGCGGTTGCTCCCACGTAAGCGGAAAGTCCCGGCGCAGAGGATGACCCTCCAGCTCATCCGGAGTGAGTATTTTGGTCAAATCGGGATGACCTACGAATTCAATACCCATCATATCCCACACTTCGCGTTCCATCCAGTTGGCGCCGTTCCACAGGTCGGTCAAAGTAGCGATGCGGGGAGCGTTGGCCGGCAGTCGCACTTTCAGGAAAAAGCGATACTTATGGTTCAGGGAATATAGATTGTAGACCACTTCGAAGCGGCCCTCATCTGCCGCAGGATGACCGTGCCAATCAAGCGAAGTTATGTCAGCGAGTAACCTGACGTCCAATTCGGGTTCATCATAAAGAGCCCGACATATGTCGACCAGAGCCTCGGCCTTGACATAGAAGGACTGCTGCTGGCGGAAATCGTCTTCACGGATAATGGCGTCAGCGAAGTTCGCTTTCATGAAGCTTCTGACTTTTTCTTCCATGCCGGTCATCTTGTTCAAAATTTCACAAGGTCAAATGTCACGTGGTTCCGCGCACATGTAAAAGCCAAGGCCTCAGCCCGCCTTTCGCCCCCAGTCCTCGCGCTTGTCTTTGAGCGATTCTTTTTCGACCTTCTCGAACAGCTTTAATATCCCGTCCATCAACTGCTCCGGGCGAGGTGGACATCCGGGCACATAGATATCTACCGGGATAATTCGATCGACACCCTGAACGATGGCATAATTGTTAAAGACACCGCCGCAAGACGCGCAGGCACCCATGGCCAGCACCCACTTGGGGTTCGGCATCTGCTCGTAAAGCGTTTTCACCACCGGCGCCATTTTCACCGAGACGCGACCGGCGACAATCATCAGGTCGGCCTGACGCGGCGACGGCCGCATCACCTCCATGCCGTAACGGGCCAGGTCAAAATGCGAGGCAAATGTCGACATCATTTCGATCGCGCAACATGCCAGTCCGAAGCCCAGCGGCCACATAGAGCGCTTCCGGGACCAGTTAACCATCTTATCAAGAGTCGTCAGAATGATTGAATCCGGGATTTTTTCCTCTAATCCCATTTCAGCGCTCCCCTGCCAAGGATATAGAAATAGCCGACCAGTATTATCAGTATAAAAACCAACATCTCCACAAAGCCAAACCATCCCAGGTTGCGGGAGATCACGGCCCATGGGTAAAGGAATATTACTTCGATGTCAAAGAGAATAAAAAGGATAGCCACCATGTAGAATTTTACCGGGACCGGCTCCCTGGTGTTCCCGACCGGCTCCAGCCCACACTCATAGGGAATTCCCTTCTTCCCCATTCGGGTCCGCCGCCCGATAAGCACCGACATCAGCACCAGTAAAACAGCCAGAAACACCGCAAAAAAGACCAGAAAGAGGATAGGATAGAAAGTTTCAAACATGTACGTCGAGCACCTAACACTTGTTGTGAATGTGGGCTAACTTTAGGTATAATACGCACTAAAGTCAAGAAATTTTGCGCTGATTAGTGTATTTTTTTGATCTACCGACGGGATCGTCGAATGCGAGGACCCCCCTAACTCGCAATGAATCAAACAGATACGACGCGAGGCCGGATGCGGCCCATGATGGCGTTAGATACTTTAATCACAAGGTCCATGTTACGCGATCGTGATTGAGTAACTTGCGAAAAACGGGTGCTCCGTCACCACAAAGCTGAGATCACCGCTGTCGCAAGCGCCATAAGCTGAAGAATGGCCGAAAAACTTCCAGTGTCTGGACTCCAAATCAATGTCAGCCCACCCGCCACCCCTAACCTTCCAGTGCTTTTCAAGGATTTCGTAAAGGTCCGGTTTGCGAGTCCAGCCGGCGGCAATATCCTTACCGTGACAGAATTGTGCGACCAGGTCGGCATGGTACGGGTAGTCCGACACCAGACCAAGAACGAGGTTGAACTCCGCATAGCCGGATATGACGATGAATTTAGCGACCAGCTCGCGCATTGTGGACGAAGGTCCGGCAAGACACTCCTCATCTATAAGGCTGATTACTCTGGCTGCGGACTGCCGAACCATGACGTTCACACCCCCACTCTGATATGGTTCGAGAAGATCCAACCGCGCCTGCCTTTCCATGCCTCCACCCGGTAAACGCCCGGTTGAGACACTCTGTATTCGAGACCGTCAGTGCCCGTCTGGAGAATCTTTTGCCCGTTGTGCACCAGCCTGACAGTCGCACGCTCCGGGAGACTCACATATAATTGGGCGTCGTCTACATTGGACAGTTCTCCGCCACACACCACCGCGTCGCGGCTACTCTCACCCCGGAACTCGAAACCGTCAGCATCCCCCCAACGCATATTGGAAACGTAAACGCGACAGTCTCTGAGAGCATCATAGAGCTGACCTTTCGCGGTTTCAAAGTCTCCGGACATGGGTACAGGCAGAATTACATGAGTGCGCAGGCATCGGAAGTGAACCTTGTACGGGAATATCTGGACTCGTAGAAAACCCACCTTTTGAACGAATGCATGGGCATCGACCGAGGCCACCCCGACGACTTTGGCGGTGGCGTTCAATTCGTCCCATTTTTTCAGAACGCGATCGGACGGGGCTATCATCGACTTGCGCGGGGAGAAAGCCATCAGCAACTTATTATATTTCGTAAGACGCTCCATCCACTCTGACATCTGGTTCCATATCTCAAGACCGGTGAAACCGGAGACAGTCCAGTCCTTCCAGGGATAAGGCGGATATTCGGGTAGCCGGTCACGAATTTCGTCCGGGTGAGCCATTATCCCGATGGCCCGGTCGGCCGCCCCGGCGGCGACATATTCCAGCGGCGCCAGGTCTTCGGGGTAGACCCGCGGACTGTCGAAGAGCAGGTAGTGATGATTATCCTGGGGGGCGTTGTGCTCATACCCGACAACGGCCAGCAGATTGCCGTAGAGCCCCTCCCTCCCCTGTTCACGGTTGCTCAAAGTCATATGATCGGTGAACATGATGAAATCGAGCCCGGCATCCCGACCAATGGCCACGATCTCCTCAAAGTCTTTGGTGCCATCCGATTCGGTGGTGTGAACGTGGATCGCGCCCGAGTAGTAGTGCCAGTCACCGATTTTTCTACCCACGGGCAGACCCTTTCGAGTGAGGTACTTTTCTGAAGATGAACAGTCCCATTACCATCATCACAATAAGAGATAATACGCCCATTTTGTAGGGCAGTTTGGGCCAATTCGCCTCCGGTATCTCCAGCAGTCCGATCACGGCTTTACCGGCGACCCGCTCGGCGTTGAACAGATAGACGGTGAGAGTCCAGATGAGCGGTCCGATGACGGCCGCCGCCCGACCAGACAGCGCGAACAGGCCGAAAAATCGCCCCAGATCCGACCGTGGGACCATCTCCGCCAGCAGCGGCCGCGTGGTTGTCCACAGGCCACCGAGCAAGACGCCAACGACCGATCCCAGCAGCCAGACCAGGACGCTGTTATCGGAAACAACGAAAAATAACAGCACCAGTATCCAACCCAGCACGATCACGTTCAACAGACCCTTGAGTGACCTGTACTGGGCTATTTTGCCTATCAGAAACGATCCGATGACAGCACTGATCGTGGATATGACCAGAAAAAAAGTAATATCTTCGTCGCCAAAGCCGATCACGATGGAGCAGTAAAGCCCGATATTCAGTATCACGGTGGTGGCAGCATCTTCAAAAAAGTAGTCGGCCACCAGAAACCGCAGCACCCCGGGGTATTTCCTGGTCTGGCGTATCCCGTTCCAGACCTCACGGTACGATTCGACAAAGCCCGGCTTTCCGGGCCTGGTCACGGGCGCTTCCCGCACCCACAGGAAAAGGGGTAAAGCAAAAACCATAAACAAAACCGCCGTGGGTACGAACGCACTCGTCTTGCCCCCACCGACCAGGAAGGGGATATCCCAGCCAAAAAAGGAGCCGGCTACAAAAGGCAGCACCACCAGCATGCCGAGGACAGAGCCGGCATACCCCAGCGCGACGCCTACTCCCGATACAAAACGCGCCTGTTTGCCGTCGGCGACCGAATAAAGCAGCGAATTATAAAACGGTTGACCGGCTTCGTAGGAGAAGTTGGCAATCACGAACAGAAGCAGCAGAATCGTGATCATCGAAGCCGGGATGACGGCCATCAAACCGACCGCCAGACAACATGTCAGCGTAAAGAGCAACAGGAAGATTTTCTTTTTGGTCGAGTAGTCCGAGATTGTGCCCAACACCGGCAGCAACACGGCCGCGAAAAGCATCGAGATGGAGAAAGGAATATCAAAATAGCGGTCGTCGCGACCAAGGTCCTCCACGATGTACCGCTTAAGGTATAACGACACGATGTTCATGGAATAGATGGTGTTGGCGAAATCGTAGAGCGACCAGCCGAAAACGTCTTTGCGCCAGAGGCTGTTTCCGTCCGGGCCCTCGCGATTGCGAAAGCCGGAGGGTGACATATTTGGTGGGTCAGGCATCAACACGTTCAAACTGGCTTTCCGGGCCTCGCGTTACAGGCTTGGGGTTTCCACCGGCGCCGGATGTCGGCGCAGATCGCTTCACCCGGACATATTCTACATCGCGCGCAGGCACACCCGGCCGTAGTTACAGGCCGAGCTGATCCGAAATGGTCATCATACCGTCGCGCACAAGCAGCAGGAACCTGTCCAACTCCAGCCCCAGATTGGAGCAGGCGGCTATATTCTCACGGGTGGCCCCGGCGGCGAAACGTTTTTCTTTGAATCGACGCAGCATAAAGCCGCCATCGATGACACTAAGTTTCTTGTCCGGGTGCATCAGGGCGCAGGCCACCAGGAACCCGGTGGCCGGGTCGACTGCGTAAAGGGCCCAATCCAGCCGGGATCGGCAAGGCACGTGCCCCGGGTGGGCGTGAATGGCGTAAATCATCTCCTCGGGCAAGTCATATTCGGCCAGCCACTCTTCGGTAATATAAGTGTGCCGGGGTTCGTCTTCCTTGGTCTCATTGTAGTCAAGATCATGAATCAACCCTGTCAGCCCCCAGTAGTCGACATCTTCGCCCAGGTGTTCGGCAACCTGGCGCATGCCGGCCTCCACCGCCAGGATGTGCTTCAGGAGGTTGTTCACACCTATTCTTGCTACGACCATTTCGTAAGCTTTTTCGCGGGATAACGGAAGCTTTTGCATAGCCCGAATATTGACGGTTCTCACTCTGATGTCAAGTAGAGTCTCCCGGTTCGTCTGCCGAGGCTGCATCACAGAAGGGTCTTTGCATGAAAGCGGGCACGATACCGTTTCAGTCGCCGAAATTCCAGGTGATGCCGTAATAGTTGTAGCGCCCCGGGAAAGTTATGTAATCGCGGGTGCTATACTCGCGGTTCAGGGCGTTCTGAATGACATAGTGCATGCGAAACTTCTTGATCCGAAACGATATCTTGACGTTGGCCACCGGGTCATTCCCCAAACCCGTCTGGATATAACCGTCGTAACCGCCCGAATATACGATTTCACCGTACGCGTAGAGATGCAGCAAACGTTGTCGCCAGTAAACATGCAACTCCAGCCCCGAGAAGAGCTGATAATCCGGCAAATACGGCTTTCTCTCGAACTGTCGGTAATCTAAGTGATGGTAAGCCCCGCCCGCCGAAAACCTGAGGAAATCGGTAATACTCACCGTCGGCCCGCCGGCAACATTGACAAACTCGATATCGCCGTTGGCCGGAGTGAAGAGAGTGTAAAGGCCCGCGCTGTCGGTCAGAGGCCGGTTCTGCCAGTCGATGCCGTCATAAATCCTGCCACCGGTAACGCTGAGGCCGACGTTGTTCGCGGCCGACCCCACCTCGATGGTCAGACTGCCCACCAATTGCCGCTCCTTGTCGGCCTGCGGGTTGCCGACGTTGGCGTATGCGCCGTCCGCCGAATCGTAGACGGCGGCACGTTCGAAAGGCAAATACAACTCGTATAAATAAGGTGCGCGTTCACAGTAGCCCACCGACAACTGGAAAAACGTCCTCTCAGTTTCACGGAAG
>JAOUEU010000064.1 GCA_029858555.1 Candidatus Zixiibacteriota bacterium | reverse complement strand
GTAGTATGTGCCATCCGGCTGGAGTGCCGAAGAGGGTTCATCCTGCGGCGTCGGCTCGGCCGGCGGCTCGTCGTTGGCGGCCGGAAGTGCAGAGGTTTCCGCTCTGTCGGTTACGGGAGTGCGTACAGATGGTTCGTAGCGGTCGGTGGCTGCCTTTTGGGGTTCGGAGGGGATGAACCCTCGGCGCGGACTTAGTGGGGAAGAATTATTGCTGTCGTTGCCCTCGGCCAGGCTCCAGTAGCGATCCCGAAGGTTGCTGGCCGCGGCGGCAAAGAAGCTGGCAATGCCCATTCAGGCCCCTTTGATTTTCAGTGTTTATCAGTCCTTAGGCATTACATCGGCAGAAGAAGGACGTTTATTAACGTGGCTCCGGGCCGTAAGCCGTCTTGACAAAGCGTCTTAAAATGCTACTTTTGGGGCATTACCCGGCCGAAAATGCACGATATAATGGATACAAAGCAAAGGAACAAACCATGTCCCCTGTAAACCCCGATGTTTTAGCTGCCCTTACAGCCGGTATTCAATCAGAAGTAGCCAGCTACGTGTTCTACCTCGAGGCCTCGAAGAAAGGCCAGACTACCGGGATAAAAGACATGCTGGAAAAACTCGCCCTGGAAGAAAAAGACCATTTTCATATCCTGGAGCGCCAGTATGATTCGCTTGTCCGCAGTGAGAAGTGGATCTCGACGGCCGACATCCTCAAGCAGGAAGGTCTGCCGGAGATAACCGAGGAAATGAGCCGGCAGCACCAGGATTTGATTGACAAAGTGGCAGCCGCCGATTCGCTCAAGACGATTCTGAATTTGGCCTATCAGCTCGAAGTTGACGCGTATAATCTCTTCAAATCGGCCATGGAAAAAGTGGTCGGCGAAGAGGGCCGCCTGATGTTTCAGCGGCTGTCGAAATTCGAACAAGGGCACATGGAACTCATCGACGGCTGGCGGAAGAAATATCTCTAGACTGGATACCGGCAGTGTAACCGGCCCCGCCAGGCCGGAGCGTCGCTGACACGATCTGACAGCAGAAAGCCCTCGCGGCGCGAGGGCTTTCTTTCTCTTACTGTAAGAGATGAGGACCCATGAATTCTGGCCACACCGAATTCGCCAACGCCTTCTCTATACTTCCTGACACGGACTGCTGAGCAATAGCAGGCTTGTAGTTTTAGTTGTCAGGACGGGGCCGCGCCGGTATAAATAGGTGCATGAAAAAACCTGTTCATCTTAACTGGATCGAACTGTCGCGGGCGGCGCTCAGGCGGAACGTGGCCTCGCTGGTCAAGCTCGCCGGTGGGCGCATAGTCGCTGTCTCGGTCAAGGCCAATGCCTATGGTCATGGTCTGGCCGAGGTGGTGACGATGCTGCACGAGTGTCCGGGTGTCGGATACATCACCGTCCATTCGATTGAAGAGGCGGCTGCGGCAAGGGCTGCCGGCTGGGTCAGGCAAATCATGCTCCTGGGGCCGGTGGCGCACGCCAGCCTTGAAGCCGTGATCGACTTGGATCTGGAGCCGGTGGTGTTTGACCGCACCATTCTCAAGAAACTGGGCCGTCTGTCAAACCGAACGAAAAAACGGCTGAAAACGCACCTTAAACTGGAAACGGGTACTCACCGGCAGGGTGTCACTGATAAAGAATTGCCCCTGTTTGCCGAGATTTACCGACAGTATCCCTACCTGGGGCGTCCTTACGGTGCCGGCATGCACTTTGCCAATATCGAGGACACGACCAACCACGCCTACGCCCAGTACCAGCTGGACAATTTCGAGCGCATGGTCAAGCTCATGCAACAGTTGAAAATTAAACCGGCGGTGCGGCACACGGCCTCATCGGCGGCGTTGATACTCTTTGAAAAGACTCGCTTTGAACTGGTTCGGCCGGGTATTTCTCTGTATGGTTACTGGCCGTCCAAAGAGACATACCTATCATATCTGCTGCAGGGAGGGCGCAACAATCTTTTCGAGCCGATATTGTCCTGGAAATCGCGCGTCACCCAGTTGAAACAGCTTCCGGCGGATTCCTTTGTGGGCTACGGCTGCTCTTTTCGCACCACCTCACCGACGCGGCTGGCCGTGACGCCCATTGGGTACTACGACGGATATGACCGGGAATTGTCGAATCGGTCTTATGTCCTGATCAAAGGAAAGAGAGCACCCGTCCGCGGACGGGTGTGCATGAATCTGATGATGACGGACATCACCGACATCAGGGGCGTCAGACTCGAGGAGGAGATTACGCTGATCGGCCGGGACGGCTCTGAAGTCATTACGGCCGAGGACATTGCCGACTGGGCCAAGACGATCAACTACGAGGTTCTGGCCCGCCTGTCGCCGGCTATTCCCCGACTGGTCGTCTAATTTGGACGGGGCCGCCCTAACGTGGGCTCTGGACGTGAATGGGAATTTCGGCAAGTTCAGATTCGTAATTCTAAGGACGACAAAGGGAGCCGATTTAACCGTATTCCTGAGAAAATTTGCTTGACACCAAATGCCGCGGGGGGTATTTTCGATTTGTGAACCATTTCACATGGAGCTTAAATTTATAACTATAGCCAATCTCAATACCTGTCGTAGGGAGCCGTGATGCCTGTGTCCATGGTGCCGAACATGAAAAAACGCATTTCCGAATCGACGATACACCGGTTGTCACTGTACTTCAGGGCTCTGTCGCTGTTGGAAAAGGAGAATTACGACACGGTCTCGTCCAAAGAACTGGCCCGGCGGGAAAAACTTACCCCGGCGCAGGTTCGCAAAGATCTTTCTTTCTTTGGCTCGTTCGGCACCCGGGGACTGGGGTATCCGGTTATCGAACTCAAAGACAAGATTAGTCAGATTCTGGGCATTGACCGCACCTGGCGAGTCGCCCTGATCGGCGTCGGAAATATCGGTTCGGCGCTTGTCAGCTACAAGGAATTCCAAAAGCAAGGCTTTCAGATTGTCAAGCTGTTTGACAACGATCAGCGGAAAATAGGCTCCAACCACAAGGGTATCATAATTTCAGATATCAAAGATCTCGAGAAGGAAATCAAAGACGACAACATCGAGATTGTGGTTATTGCGGTTCCCGCCACCGTAGCTCAGTACATTGTCGATGATGTTCTTAAGGCGGGGGTTAAGGCGGTCTTGAACTTCGCACCCGTAAACCTCAAGGTGCCGCCGGACGTGTATTTGAGAAATGAAAACATGTCGATGGAGTTGGAGTATTTGTCATTTGCCCTGGTGAACAATCACTCCCCCAAGAAGGTTAAGTAAATGATAAAACCTCCGGTTCATGGAGGAATCGGAGGGGATACCTCTTTTAAGCATCTTGCTTTTCTCCGGCGGCCTGAGCCATCAGGCCGCCTTTTTTGTGCCGGCCGACGGCTACGGAGTCGACCGACGGGGAATTCCAGGATTGACCTTGTGTCGGGTTGACTTCACGGCGGGAAACATTTATCTTGGCGGCGGTATAACCGATATAAACGCAATGACAAAAAGTGTTCTGACAGCGACGGTTTTGATCGTCCTTTCGGTTCTATCCGTCCGGACGCAGCCCCTGCCGGCCGATTCCGGTCGGCCGACAGGCGCAGTGATACCCGTGGACTCGGTCAGCAAAATCCTGCAGCAGGGGGGTGCTGCGCTTCGTGACAACAGGCTCAAGGATGCCGTGAGGCTCTTTCGAGAAGTCCTCCGCCTGGACGATGGTAATATCGAGGCTCTGAAGAACCTGGGTGTGATATACTCTGCCACCGGCGATCAACGACAGGCCCGGGCCTATTTTGAGAAAGCCATCAAGATAGATTCACTTGACGCAGGATTAAATAATAATCTGGGCGTGATTTACAGCAATGAGAAGAACATTCCCGAAGCGATAAAATACTTCGAGAAAGCCGTTGCTGCCGATTCCAACGATGCGTTTTACCTTACCAATCTCGGCCGGGAGTATGTGAAAATCGGCAGAGTAGGCAAGGGTCTGCCGGTGCTCCAGAAGGCCCACCGGATTCGTCCCGGCAATGATGTCACTCTGACCTCCCTGGGCAGCTGTTTCGCATCCACCAACGATCTGGACAGTGCTGAGTATTATTTTGAGCAAGCCCTGGCGGCCGGAGGAAAAACTGCGGAATTGCATTACTTCCTTGGCACGATCAAAAGTCGCCTGGGCAAATTCGAGGAGGCGGACGAGATATTCAGAAAAGCCCTGGCTCTTGATCCGCGGCACCGCGAGGCCCGTCAGTCACTGGCCCTGTCATATTTAAGACAGGCGAAGTACGTCGACGCCATTGCTGAATTTCAACAATTGATGGACTTGTACCCTGAGTTCTACCCGGCCCAGATCGGCCTGGGCGTCGTATACGCCCTCAAGGGCAATGTCGCGTCGGCCGACAGCACTCTCAAGGCCCTTTTTGCCACTGATTCCGCGCTGGGTTTCCAGATGATGGATATCGTCAGGCAGGAACGGCTCAAGATCAAGCGCCAGGACAAAAGCGACTGATTCCCTCCGGCGCAGCCTCCGCCTTCGGACTCCTTCTTTAACGCCGCGTAAGCTCAATAGTCGGCTGGCAAATCATCCTCCCGGCACTTTTGTGAGCCGACCGGATACTATGGGTACGCGCCTACACTGGTTCACATATCCCCACTGGTTCGGCCGATACTTACTGCCCTCAAGAGCCTATGACAGAACGACTTTCTTGCCGCGGCACGGCGTTTGATTCATAAGCTGTCAGCGAACATCTGAAACAAGGAGCGCCAATTCTTATGAAGAGAACCGTGATACTTTTGGCCGCCGGTCTGTTGCTGCTGTCCAGTGCCGTGGCAGACGAAAGGCCGGCCGAAAAAAGACAGGAGATCCGGGAGGTCCGTCAGGACAAAATGGAGATAAGGGATATCAAGGCCACCATAAATGAACTGTCGCACCGGATCGATCTCTGGCATGACGCTAACCTGAAAAATGACACCCGGAGAATTGACCGCTACGAAAAGGATATGTTTGACTTCATCAATCAGGATATCCTTTCGATGGCCGCCCGGCTGCGGGACAGTAGGACCGAGGTGCGCCAGTCCCAGCAGGAACTTCAGCGCCGACGTCCGGATCCCGTAACAAAACTGGATGACCGTCGCGACCTGCGCGATGACCGGTGGGACCTGAAGGAGATGACCTCCATGTTGAAGGTCAAGAAGAGGCTTTTCAACTCTCTGAGGAATTCGTGGTCTTTCAGCGGCAAATATCGGCTGCTGGGAGATTACGTCAGTGTGCTGAAGTGCGAACTTGATAGGACACGGATCGAATTCGCCGAGGATGTCGAGGAGTTGCGTGAGCGCTGAGTAAAATCATCCGCTGCAAGGCGGTTCGTTTGGTTCCCTCCTGTGGCTCCTTTAGAAGAAGCGCTGTCGCACTGGAATGCGACGGCGCTTTTTTTGTGAAACATATGATCCGCCAGATGCGAGCCAGTCAACACCGTGGTCCACGCAACCGCCACCGGCCGCGAGCAGCGGCGAATCCGATCTACCCGGGTTTCCTGGCGAACAGCTTGACCGCGGCCACGCGATCGGCATACCGGTCGACTATGCCCTCAGACGCTGTCTTTCGTTGGCTACCGCAGCAACAGGCCTCATCGGCAAAACCGGCCAGCATCGCGGCGGTATACACCAGCTTGTCGACAACTTTGACATCCGCAAAACCGGTTTTTTCGACCAGGCGGACATATTCGCCTTCTTCGAGGGCGCCCGCCAGGCATCCCACCCAGGCAGCCATATCGTCGCGGTATTCATCCGGCAGATCATGCGTGACCATATCGGAGATCATCATCTTTCCTCCGGGCTTGAGCACGCGGTATGCCTCGGCGAACACTTTGTGTTTTTCGGGCGACAAATTGATAACGCAATTGGAGATTATCCAGTCGACTTCGGCGTCGGCCACCGGCATGTCTTCCATCTGGCCCGGCCGCACCTCGGCGTTCTCAATCCCGGCCTTCTGAAGGTTAGCGCGACAAACGTCGATCATCTCCGGCGTCATATCGAGGCCGATAACCCTGCCGCTTTCACCGACCTTCCGCGCCGCCAGAATCAGGTCCAGGCCGGCCCCGGCCCCCAGATCCAGCACGACTTCGCCCGGCTGAAGGTCGGCCAGCGCCACCGGGTTGCCGCAGCCAAACGAGGTGACCGTTTCCGGAACCGATTCCAGTTCATCACGGCTGTAACCTGACAATTTTGCGAGGCTGTAACCACCCTCGATATCAAGCTCCGTCGGCGGGGGCGGGCAGCAGGCAGTATGTAACTTGATCGCGTCGGCATAGTGCCTTTTGACAGCGTCCCTGACCTTCTGCTTGTTATTTTTGCCGGCCATCGGTCCTCCGTTATTAAATGACAGCATATAATGTAATATAATACTTAAACGAGTGAAACAGTATGAAATGATGCTTCGTTTTCACCTTCCTGCTGCGTTGTGGAAGCACGAAAGTCGCAAAAAATCCTTGCCAAAGAATGCCGCAAATGACTTATTATGACAAGATAACAGTTCCGTTGGGGGTGGCGCAAAAGGCCGCCTGAGATCATACCCCCGCACCTGATCCGGGTAATACCGGCGTAGGAAAACGGAGATGTTGCTTACATCCCCCCGGGGTCCCATATCAGGACTCACCTACCGATTCAGGACGGAACCTTGCCGGATAAATAACTTATTATCGCGAGGTTACTGTCATGAAACGTTTGTTTGTTGCCATTACAATGCTGCTGGGATTGGCCTCAAGTTCTATGGGCGGGGCATTGAAAGGAAAGGTCACTGACAGCGAAGGACACGCTCTGCCGAGTGTGTCGGTGGTGACTGACGCCGCCGGGGTGGCCACCCAGACAAACGTCAGCGGGGAATTTCTTCTCCAATACGAGGAAGAAATCGGCCGCGTGACGTTTTCGTCTATTGGCTACAAAGCGCGCCAGTTCCGAGTAGTCGATGTGCCGGACGTGGTTGTCCTTGAACCTCTTTATTACGAGGGCACTCACATCTTGGTCCGATCGAACCGCGCTCAAAAGGGCGTTACGCCGGTGGCTTTTGAGAATCTGTCGAAGGAGGATATCGAGCGCGATTACACCGTGGGCGAGTTTCCCCTGCTGCTGACCAGTACGCCGAACCTGTACGCCTATGCCGACGGCGGCAGCGCGCTGGGCTACAGCTATATGCGGCTACGCGGGTTCGACGACAAGCGCGTGGTGACTTATATCAATGGCGTGCCGCTGAATGACCCGGAAGACCACGCCACGTATTTCGTTGATCTGCCCGATTTTGCCGCCAATGTTTCCGACATTCAGGTTCAGCGCGGCGTCGGCAATTCGCTGTACGGTGATGCTTCCTTCGGCGGCTCGGTTAACATCGTCACCAGCAGCCTGAACCGACCGCGGCACGTCGTCCTTGCGGCCGGCTATGGTGAGTATACGTCCGGTGGTAAACCGGTCAGCGATATTTATAAACAGAGCCTTGAGTATTCGTCGGGCCTCATTGACGGCCGCTGGTCCTTCTCCGGACGCTTTACCAAGCAGAAGACGGGAGGGTACCGTTACCGGAGCTGGTACGCGGGCTGGGCCTATAGCTTCTCGGTCGCCCGTCTCGACCACAACTTGACCACAGAACTGTATGTGTATGGCGGACCGATGCACATGCATCTGGCCTACTACGGCGCCAGCCATGCGGACCTCGAGCAGGACCGCCGCGCCAACTCGCTAAATTATGCCAATGAAACCGACAATTTCAACCAGCCTCATTATGAACTGCACAATACGCTGCAATTGGGCGACCGGATGACGCTTTCCAACAGTCTATATTACATCCGTGGCAAGGGCTACTACGAGCAGTTCAAGGAGCAGCGCAAGTTCGCCGAATACAATATCAGCCCGTCCTTCGTTGACATCGATACGAGCACGGGTGCGCCTTACAGCCGTGGCGACCTGGTGCGCCAGAAGTGGGTTGAGAAAAATCAAGTCGGTTGGAATCCGCGTCTCGATATCGAGCATGAGCACGGGCTTCATGCCCTGGGAGGATCCTTCTACTACTTCGAATCGGATCACTGGGGCGAGGTGGTCTGGGCGCAGCACGTGTCCGGCCCGCTCTCGCCCCGTCTAAGATACTACCAGTACACCGGACAGAAGTACGTGGCATCGGTCTTCGCCCAGGAGAATTACAGGTTGACCGAGAAGCTGAGCACGCAGTTGGCGGCGCAACTCCGCTACGCCAGGTTCGACTTTGACCAGATGAAACTGGGGGCGTTTGCCGGTCACGAGTATGACGCGGACTGGCTGTTCTTGTCGCCGCGTGCGGGTGTCACTTACGCCCTGGCCGAGGGCACTGCAGTCTTCATGAATGTCGCAGTCGCTTCCCGTGCGCCCAGTGACGATGACCTCTATGACGCGGACGATCCGGACAAATTCCCACAACTTGAAATTCTGTCAAACTCGGGCGATACCCTCTTCGCTTTCGGCGACCCGACAGTGGCATCGGAGCGCCTGTGGGATGTAGAATTCGGCGTAAACCATCAGGCTGAACGATTCCAGGTAGGCGGCAATTTTTTCTGGATGCGGTACACCGACGAAAATGTCTTTGAAGGCGGGGTTGACGATGTCGGCCGCTACATTACCGTCAACGTTGACCGGGCCGTGCATATGGGGGTGGAGTTGTCAGCGGCGGTGACGCCGGTGGACGGCTTGACACTCGGTGGTAATGCCTCCTATAACCACAACCGCGTAAAGGAATATGTCGATTCGCTGGTGGTCTATGACCAGGATTGGAATTACGTCGGCCGCCATGTCGTGGATTACAAAGACAAGACAACTTCGGGCTTTCCCGAATATCTTGGTCAACTCACGGCCGACTATAAAAGTGACCGGGGGCGGGTCACTTTCGGGGTACGGTTCGCCGGCAAGCAGTTTGCGGAATTGCTGAATGTCGACTCCCTGGCGATTGACCCGCACGCCGTGGCCTTTCTGTCGGCCTCGTACACCTTCCGAAATCTGTTTCATCTGGGCAACCTCAGGATTTCCGGTCGGGTGGACAACCTGTTCGACAGCAAATACATCACCTCCGGTTATGGCTATAGCTACGGAATGGTGGAAAATCCCGGCGATCCGGTAACGGTCATCACGGAAACCGAGTACTTCGTGGCCGCGGAACGCTCCTTCTATGGTCAGGTATCGCTGGAACTTTTTTAACATATTATGCACCTTGTTGATTATGCTCTGATCGCAGTCTACCTGGTCGGGCTTCTGGCACTGGGTTTCGCCCGGAGACTCAAGGCGGAGAATTCCGTCGGAGAGTTGATTGTCGGCGGCCGACTTCTGACTCTGCCGGCACTCGTGGCCAGTCTTGTGTCCACCTGGTACGGCGGAATTCTGGGCGTGGGCGAGTATACCTACCGTTTTGGCATCTCCAACTGGCTTGTCTTCGGACTCCCCTATTACCTGGCAGCGTTCCTGTTTGCCATGTTCCTGGCCAAAAAGGCCCGGCAGGCGGAAGTGCTGACAATCCCGGATCGGCTGGCTCAGGTCTACGACGACCGGGTCGGCGTCGCCGGGGGGGTTATCATCTTTTTCATGACGGTGCCGGCCGCATACGTTCTCATGCTGGGCGTGTTATGCGAGCTTCTTTTCGGCTGGTCGCTGTGGGTGGGGGTCCTTTTCGGTACGCTGTTTTCCATCGTTTATGTCTATGTCGGCGGCTTCAAGTCGGTGGTCCGGACGGATCTTCTCCAATTCGCCCTCATGTTTCTGGGGTTCATCGTGCTGCTGGTGGTGCTGGTGGCAGAATACGGCGGCATGAGTTTTCTCGTCGAGCGACTTCCGGCCACCCACTTCACCTGGCACGGGGGGAACACCGCCCTCTATATCGCGGTATGGTATTTCATCGCCCTGGCGACGCTGATTGAGCCGGCGTTTTACCAGCGTTGCTATGCCGCCCGCGATGCCGCCACCGCCCGCAGGGGAATTCTGGTATCGATCGGCTGCTGGGCCTTTTTTGATTTTCTGACCACTTCTTGTGGTCTCTACGCCCGGGCCATCCTGACCGACATCCCCAGCCCGGTCGGATCGTTCCCGGCCCTGGCTCTGAAGGTGCTCCCGCCGGGTCTTTTGGGTTTGTTTGCCCTGGCTCTGCTCGCGACCGTCATGTCCACCGTGGATTCTTATGCTTTTCTGGCAGCCTCCACATTCAGTCGGGACATAGTGATGCGACAGCTCAGGCTGGATGAGCGGAAGACGACACTCTATACGCGTTACGGGCTGGTTGTTTCGATCGGCATTGCGGTCATTCTGGCCCTGTTCTTCCGATCAGTGGTTGACATCTGGCACGTTTTTGGATCGATCGGCACCCCCGCCCTCCTGTTACCTGTCTTTTTCTCATTCGTAGGCAGCCGGCGCCTTTCGCCCCGGGCGGCGCTGGTGTCGATCATATCGAGCGGCGCGCTGGCCCTGGTGTGGTATATATCGAAATATCTGACGGCGAACGCCGCCTACTGGCTGGGAATAGAACCGATTTTCCCGGGACTGGTTGTTTCGCTGGTAATCTTCGCATTCTTTTCGCGTCGGGAAATAAAGCCTTTGCCGAGTGGCAGGGAGACGTTATATTAGGCCACCAATGAGAGAACCGATCTATTTATCCAAAGACGGGCGCCTCAAGCTGGAAGCTGAGCTGAAACGCCTCAAGTTCGAGGAACGCCCGAAACTCGTCGGCGAGATCAAACGCGCCCGGGAGCTGGGCGATATATCCGAAAACGCCGAGTATCATGCCGCCAAGGAAGCACAGGCGCATCTTGAAAGGAAAATAGCCGAGTTGGAGGACAAGCTCTCGCGGGTTCGCACGGTCGACACCGATCAGATCCCCGACGACAGGGCCTATCTGTTCTCCAAAGTGCTGGTGAAAGACCGGGACGACGGCGAGGAAATACTCTACACGCTGGCGCCGCCCGACGAGGCGGATGTTGACAACGATGTCATTTCCGTGAAATCGCCTATTGGCGCCGCCCTGCTGGGCAAAGCCGTCGGGGATGTGGTCGAAGTACCTGTACCCGCCGGTATTATAAAATATGAAGTTTTAAAAATATCTCGTGACTGAATGGTAAGTAGTAAGAATCAGGGAATCTCGCTATTCCTCATCGTCATACAGGCCCTCAATCTCGTGCTCTTCGTAGTATCCCTCTTCCTCTTCATCCGAACTGATTCCCGATGCCAGGTTGGCACACTCCAATGAGCAAAAGAAATCCGACCCCTGTCTTACCGGACGCCCGGTTATTTCTTCACCGCAGTGTCTGCACTGCATGCTGCTTCCTCCGAGTGAGTTTATGACGTTCCATATGCCCTGGTCCGGCCGGCTCCCGCAGGCCCGACTGACTCTGGGCGAAATATATCTAAGGTGCCGAAAACGTTGTCAAGTGTTTTTTGATATTTTTGGCCGGACGCCGCCCGGCAGGGGCGAAAGGCCCCGATCGCCAAAGCACTTCCGGTTTTATCCTTGAATCATGTCGATAAGAGCGACCCAGTAAATACATGTTTGGCAAAAGCATCAGCGTGCGCGCTCCACGGCCAGATTCCACTTTCAGAATTCGGGTGAGGAGACAGAGGCTGTCGCAAATCGTCCCCTCGGGTCGTGTCGGCGTCTCCAGTTGCTCTGTAGGCAGCGGGTTTTTTGACGGCACGGCTCAACTTTTTGCAGCGTTCGACGTTAAGTATCAAAACGGGATTCAATGAAGAGGTTCCAGGCTTGAAAGAAAGAAAGGACTATTATAACAGCGTGGCCGAGGCAATCGGCAACACTCCCCTGGTGAGGCTGAACCGGCTTACGGCCGCTCGGGGTATAAAAGCTACCGTATTGGCCAAGTTGGAATATCTGAACCCTACCGGCTCGGTCAAGGATCGCATGGCGGTGTACATTCTGCAGAAAGCCGCACAGGCTGGCGAGTTGAAACCGGGTGGGACTATTGTTGAGGGGACTTCGGGAAATACCGGAGCCGCCGTGGCTATGTACGCCGCCGCTTACGGCTACAAAGCCATATTTACCATCCCTGACAAGATGTCCCGGGAAAAGATTGATACGCTGAAAGCCTTTGGTGCCGAGGTACACGTCTGCCCCACAACCGTCGCAGCCGATTCCCCCCAGAGCTACTACGAGACGGCCAGGCGAATTCACCGCGAGACGCCGGATTCCTACTACATCGGCCAGTATTTCAACCTTACGAATATCGAGGCCCACTACGTGCTGACCGGACCGGAAATATGGGCCCAAACCGGAGGCAAAATCGATGTCCTGGTCGGGGGCGTGGGCACTGGCGGAACCATTTCCGGCAGCGCTCGCTTTCTCAAGGAGCAGAATCCGCATATTGAGGTCGTGGCCGCCGATCCGGTGGGGTCAGTTTACTACCAGTACCATAAGGACCAGACTCTGGTAGAACCGCATGCTTATCAGGTTGAAGGCATTGGAGAGGATATGCTCTGCCCGACAATCGATTTCAGTGTCATTGACAAAATTTACCAGGTGACCGATAAACAGTGCTTTATGACGGCTCGGGAAATGACCCGCAAGGAAGGTCTTCTTATCGGCGGTTCCGGCGGCGGGGCGGCTTTCGTGGGCCTCGAGTATGCCCGAACGCTGGCGGCGGACAAGACGATGGTGATCATTCTTCCCGACAGCGGTATTAAGTATATCAGCAAAATTTACAATGATGAATGGATGCGCGAAAACAGTTTTCTCGATTAAGGAGCATGCATGGACACTAATACCAAAGATAGGAACTTTGAGACCAGGGCCGTCCACAGCGGACGAGTCCCCGAAGATGGCGCCAATTCGGTTACGACCCCGATCTATCCCAGTTCCACTTATCGTGTGGAATTTCCGGGCGATGAATCCGGCTATGTCTACTCGCGATGGTCAAATCCCACGCGGGCGGCCCTGGAGAGAGCCCTGGCTTCCCTTGAAAGCGGCAAACACGCTTTTGCCTTTGCCTCCGGGCTGGCCGCCGTGACGGCGGTGCTGCATCTGCTGAAGGCTGGCGACCATGTTGTGGCTGTCGACGATTTGTACGGGGGCACCCACCGCCTCTTTGAGAGCCTGAAGCTCAAATATAACCTTGGCTTCACTTACATCGACGGCACTGACCCGGAGAATTTCGCGAAGGCCGTCAATGACAGAACCCGGCTGTTCTGGGTGGAGACGCCCAGCAATCCTCTTCTCAAGCTGGCGGATATTCCGGTGGTCAGTGAAATCGGCCGGGCGCATAACATACTCACGGCGGTAGACAATACTTTCGCCACACCATATATACAACGCCCCCTGGAACTCGGCGCCGATATCGTGCACCATTCGGCCTCCAAGTACCTGGCCGGCCACTGCGACGTTATCGCTGGTGCGGTCGTGGTGAAGGACGACCAACTGGCCGAGAAAATGCACTTCAATCAGTACACGGTGGGCGGCATGCTGGGCCCGTTCGAGTCCTGGTTAACGCTCCGCGGTTTGAAAACGCTGCACCTGCGCATGGAGCGTCATTCCCTCAACTCCATGAAAATCGTCGACTTCCTCGAGACAGTCCCCGTTGTTGACAGGATATACTACCCGGGCATTGACGGCCGGCCTGTGCCCAATAACATGACCCGGCCGGGAGGGATGGTATCCTTCAATATCAAAGCGGATTGGGACGCGGTCAGGCAGTTTGCCACGGCCACTCGAGTCTTCGTGCTCGCGGAATCGCTGGGAGGAGTGGAGTCACTGATAAATCATCCGGCCTCCATGACCCATGCCTCCGTGCCGGAAGAGGTGCGTCAGGCCCATGGTATCGGTGACGGCCTGATCAGGCTCTCAGTCGGTGTTGAAAACAGCGATGATCTGCTTGACGACCTGCGCCAGGCTTTTGACACGATGGATCGGGGGATGAGGAAGGCATGACGACCGGCATCGCCGGTGGCTCGAGTTTAACGAGGTTGTCAGTCTTTACTTTTATAGCGCGCTCTTCATCTAACGGAATCGTGGAATCGGATTCAGTTGTCATCGACGAGAGTCATGATATTCCGGATTGCGATCGGTTCCACGGCATAGAAACCCTGCCCATACTTGCAGCGAGCCTGCAGGCCAAAAGAGCGGGCCATGGCGGTCAGGCTTTCGATGTAGTCGCGTGATTTCTCGGGGTTGAGAAATTGCGATTCATGGGCGGACAGGGCCTCAAGCCACCGTTCGAAATGGGGCGTGATATCAACCACGAAGTTCGGGGAGACGCTGGGCGGCAAAAAGTAGTGAAAAATCCGCGTTACCAGATGGGGTTCGCCCGGCAGGTTGGCCTTTTTCAGAGAGGCGAGATTGGCGGCGTTGATGGCAATCACTCCGGCCGCGACG
>JAOUEU010000063.1 GCA_029858555.1 Candidatus Zixiibacteriota bacterium | reverse complement strand
GCAGGTTATGCTGTTGCTGAAACCGGTTCAGGCGCGCTAAAGCCGAGCGGCGTATTATCACCTCGCCCCGCACCTCGAGCCGGGGATAGCGGCGGGCGGTCTGGTCGGACAGCCTCAAGGGAACATTGCGGATCGTCCGCAGGTTGGCCGTGATATTCTCTCCGGTGGTTCCGTCTCCGCGAGTGGAACCCTCGGCAAAGTGGCCGTCTATGTAAACAAGTTCCACCGCCAGGCCGTCGAGTTTTGGTTCCGTGACGTATTCTATCGGCTGTTCGGTTTCCAGAGCCTCGCGCACGCGGCGGTCGAAATCAGCAAACTCCTCCCTTGAAGTCACCTTCTGCAGCGAAAGCATGGGCACGCGACGAGTGACCGATTCAAACCTTTTGGACGGCCTGACACCGACTCTCTGGCTGGGCGAATCGGGGGTGACCAGTTCGGGGTGCTGTTTTTCAATTTCGAGTAGGCGGTCGAAAAGGCGGTCGTACTCGGTGTCGCTTATCTCCGGCTGATCCTCAATGTAATACAGCCGGTTGTGCCGGTCTATCTCGCTTCTGAGTCTGCCCAGTTCGGCGATGATTTTACTGTCAACAGGGCTCACTCGATCAATTAAGATGCGGCTGCCACAGTTGTCAACTTTATATGCAAGGCGAGGTCCGGTCGTGCTGTTGCCGCATCAATAGTCGACGGTGAATCCGGCCGCGACGGACAGTCCGGCATATTCATAGCCGGTCCAGGAAGAGGCGTTGCGAATGTACTCTATCGTCAGGCTCGGTCTTAGCAGAGTGGCCGCGCCACAGACGAGAGGCCGTTGCAGGCCGACCAGCAGCCGGAGTTGTTCATCATGACGGACTTCGGTGGTGCCGGTGATGGGATCGCCGCTTCGTGTATCGAGCACTTCGGTGAAGGATTTCTCAGTATGACTTGCCTCCGCGGTCAGAATCATGTTGGGTATGGAGAAATTTCTCAGGCCCAGACCGACGGTTCGGCCCTCCCACCATAACGCCCAGGGCGTGAGGATATCGACGCTGCCGTCAAACTCGATGGGGCCATCCTGGGTGACAAAGTCCTGCTGAGCAAGTTCAAGGCTCAGACCAGTGGCGGCACCGAGCGGCCGCGACAGACGAAGGCTGATACTGGCCAAATCAAGGCCGGTCTGGTCAGCAGCATCCGTACGCCCGCCGGGCGACAGGTAACCGGTTGACTCACCGGCGATGTCAAAGCGGCGAGAAAGGAAACCGGCTTCGAGGTCGACGCAGTTGGCGCCGGGCAGAGTGAAATTCGTCCCTGCCGAGAGGTTGTAGCCGCGGTTGTCGCCGGAAATGGAATTGGCGTAGGTGACTAAACCGACAGAGGCCCCGAATTTTACCAGGATAGCCGGACTGACCGCAAGGCTGGCGGCCAGGTAGCCGCTCAAAGTGCGACTGTCGTATACACTGAAAAGCTCGCCATAAGTGCGACCCGACATGGAGCCTTCAGCATACAGTGAGAAAGCCGAAGACTCAGAGGTGGGTGTGACCGCCAGGGCCGCACCCCAGTTAAAGCCGCCGAGGTCACTGATTTTTCGGAATGACGTATAGCCACCGTTGAACGACATCTCGACGGCCGCTGTGGGATAGTACCTGAAAGCGGCACTAAGGCCGGTATGAGTGTCGCTCTGTTGCGTTGAATCACGGAACAAGTTGGGGTTATGACCTCCGTTGAGGCCTATCTGACCCTCGATCGGGGCAGCCGCGCAAGGCAGACTCGCGATCAACACAGCCGCCGCGGTCATTCGGATTCCTCTTGTACACATATGGATTATCCCTGCCTGATCGTTTATAATAGGTCATCGGCAGGGGCGTCCGGTTGATGCCCCTGCCGACCGGTCTTCGTTCGGATATGTGGAATCCGAAGACTACTGTTTGCCACCCGTTCCCTTAGAGCCGGAGCCGTCACAGGGACCATTTCCGGCCTGAGGGCCCTTGGCATCGCCGACGCCGCCGTTTTCACCCTGATACGTGTAGCCGTACCGGTACTGGAAGGTAGACTGACTGCAAACCCTCACCTGGTGAAATCTCTGGCTCTTGAGCTGGAACTTGTTCTGAATTTTGGGTTCGGCCGTACCTTTCCAGGCAAAGGCATGCTTATAGCCGTCACCATCTTGGGCAAACTTCTCCCAATCCGGATCCTGCCCGTTAGGAATGCCGTCGCCGTCGTGGTCGGGAGCGCTGTCATTGATGCCGTCACCATCACGGTCTACGAAGTTCTTGCCACTATTGGTGCTGGTCTGAGCACTGAGGCTGCTGCCAGTCAGGAACACCAGGCCGAAGGCCAGGATGGCAATTGTGACGATCATTGTCAGGTTTTTCATGTCAACCTCCTTGAAAGGGATTCACCCGTTAGCTTCTCCAATCGTTTGAGGACCCATACATCAAATGATATGCCGAGACCGGAGACGTGTCGATAAGCTATTGTAAAATGGGGAGTTAGCCTTCACGGTGAGCAGCCCCAAGACCGCGGGTCTCTGTACTCCAGGGTACAAAAGCACGAATCTGACCCATCGGGGGCAACTTTTGGATACCAATAATGGTAATGCCAGTTCAGGCCGATGCGGTCACGGGGGAGAGAAGCGGTTCGCCGCGGAAGGCTTTGCGGAAGGCGGCTATTTCCAGGCCGGCCAGATCGTCCACAATCTCGTCAGCCCAGATCGACACCGGTCGGTTAAAGGCATCCACCCGCAGGATAATCGAGTCAGCCAGATAGTAGTTATGCGTAGTGGTTTCGGCACTGAAGCGGATAAGCAGTGAAGATTTGTCGCAGTTCGTGAACAAGCCAGGCTCGGCGATTGTGTCGCGGAAATTCAACCAGCGAATATCAGCCGGTTGGGCCACGGCCGGGGGCTTGAGGTCCGAGTCGATCTTCCACTGCCGACGGGGAGCACGGACCTCTATGAAGATGAGTCTGCCCAGCCGGTCGAAATCAAGAAGGACATTTTTTGATTCGAGAAAAGAATAGAAACGTCGCCCGGCGGAGAACAGTCCCACCTGCACGTAGAGGGCATCCTCTTCCAACTGGTAAAAACCCCGACCGGGCACTATGGGCTCAATCGGGGTAGCGATCCGTAACTTAATCCGCTCGATTGTCATCTACTCACAGCTCTTTGAGGCGTTCCCGGGCCTGCTCGGCTTCGAGGGTGCCCGCAAACTCGTCAAGAACTCTCTGGTAGGTCTGCTTTGCCTCGGCCTTTCTGCCGAGTTCCTGGTATGACCGGCCCAGTTTGTAAAGGGCGCGGCCAATGTTCGGCGAGCTTTTGAATTCCTTCAGCAAAAGATCAAATTGGGAAATCGCTTCGTGGTATTTGTCCATCAGGTAATAGCATTCCCCGATCCAGTAATAGGCATTCTCGGCGTTTTCGTGTTTGGGGCATTCTTTGAGAAAAACGTTGAACCCGTCGATAGCCTGATCGTACTCCCCCCGGCGGACAAGGATGAAAGCATCATCGTAAGCCGCGCTGCAGTCAATTGAGGGAGTATCTTCTGCGGGCGCCGTCGGTTCAGTGGTGGTCTGGTCGCGGACGACGGGAGACTGAACTCCGGGCGAGGACAGGATGATCTTTTTCTCGCTGGCGATGCGCTGCAGCAGGGCCATCATATCATTGTAATTGACCAGCAGGGACGCTATCTGCTGCTGGAGCTGGTCTACAGTTATGGAGACGTCATTGCGCAGTTTGGCATTGGACTCAGCTCCCTGCGAGATAACGGAATCCATGTGAGTGAGTTGTCGTCGGGTGGTCTCGTTTTGCGCCTTTACTTCCCGCACCTCGGCTTTCACCTCCGCCATATGGCGGGGAGTGACGCAGCCGTTCAGGCCGATCATGATAAACATAACCGCCATAACAGATATGGCGGTTATGATATTCTTGGTTCGGGTCATCATGGTGTACACCCGCCGATGTCACTGCGAAATTATGCGGAATTCGCACCTTCTGTTTTTGGCCCAGGCGTCTTCGTTGTGGCCGGGGTCAACAGGGCGCTCCTTGCCATAACTTATAACAGACAGGCGGCCCGCATTGATTCCCAGCCCGACCAGGTAATCGACCGTGGCCTTGGCTCGCTTATCACCCAGTGACAGGTTGTATTCGATGGTACCCCGCTCGTCGCAGTGCCCTTCGATCTTGATAATGACATCCATGAACTCTTTGAGCAGGTCATAATTATGGTCAAGACTGACCTTGGCATCCGCCCGCAGGTTGTACTTGTCAAAGTCAAAGTAGACCGTCATGAGCTGGCTTTCTTGAAGCTTCGGTGGTGGCGGCGGTGGCGGCGGCGGCTGTGGCGCAGGAGTGGTGTCAACCGGTTCCACGACAGGTGGCGGCCCTTCATCTATCACCGGTTTCGGTTTGGTGCAGGAAGTGAACAGAAGGGCAAACACCAGCAGCCCCAGAAGGGCAAGCAATCCAAATTTCTTCATTTTTCTTAGTCCCTCCATACAGGGAAAATTGTGAATTTTTCTTTCGAGCCTTATCGTCGCCAATCTAACCGATGTCTGAATAGCGGTCAATAATAAAAAAACTGTTTTTTAGGCATCAACCCGGCCCGGAACCCACATATCTTTTCATTATACACCATAAAGGGCTTCCCGATGATTTCCACCTCTTCCGGGCACCCCCGAACCGGCCAGAGCAGGGTCTTCGGTCTACTTTAGTGGACCCCAGGCCGGATTGGAGCAGCCGCCCGCCCGGGTCAGGCGCCGCTGGTTGCGGCCGTTAAGGTCCATGGTGAAGATATCCCGCGGTCCGAGACGGTTGGACGAAAAAATGATATGTTTGCCGTCCGGAGCGAAGTGCGGGTTTTCATTCATCCCGACTTCCGTCAGAATGCGGTAATCCGAGCCGTCGATATTGATCGAAGCCAGGTCAAAGCGGCCTTGCCGCGTGCGGCTGACAAACGTTATCCGGTCCCCCTTTTGTGACCAGACCGGAGAATCGTTGTAGCCGCCCTGATAGGTAAGCCTCCTGACATCTATGCCGTCGGAATCCGTTATGTAAATCTGGGGGCTGCCGGTGCGGTCGGACGAAAAGGCAATATAACGGCCGTCGGGCGACCAGGTCGGGGCGGAATCGATGGCCCAGTGGCGGGTCAGTCTCTTGATGATTTTACCTTCGAGGTCGAGCACATATATCTCGGAGTTGCCGTCTTTGGTCAAAACGCAGGCAATCTTTTTGCCATCAGGGGAAATGGCCGGAGCGCCCACGATACCGGGGAAGGCGGCTATTTTCGATATCGTGCCGGTGCCTACGGCGATCTTGTACAGATGGGGATCGCCGCCCATGTAACTTACAAAATAGATGTCGTCGCGAGTGGGAGAAAAGGCCGGCGAGATATTGATAGTATTGGTGTTCGTTAACTGGCGTTCGCTGGCGCCGTCGTAATCGGCAATATACAGTTCCTTAAAGCCGTCGCGTTCCTTCATGTAGCAGATTTTGGTGGTGAAGATGCCGCTCTCGCCGGTCAGCCGGTGAACGATTTCATCGGCGATCTCGTGGGCCATTTCGCGCCAGCCGTTCTTGTGCTTCTCGATCTTGCCCTGGGCGAACTGCTGCTTGCGAGCGGTATCGATTAGACGCCAGCGCACCCGCATTTTGGAGCCGGGGAACTCGGCCTCCAGTTTCACCAGGTAGTCCGCGCCCAGGCGTTTCCAGCCCAACTCGTCGAGTTCGAATATCTCGTAGGTCTTCAGATAGAAGCTGTCGATTGGGATAAGCTCAAAGTCCGCGTAAAAGTCGAGATCGTTTTGTACGATGGCTGTGGTGTACTGCATTATAACCGTGTCATCGTGCGTAATATACTGGTTGCCGATGTACTTCATTTCGTCGACACCGATGGGGGTGGCCTGGAAGGCCCCGCCGATGGTGTCAAAGAAGATATTTCGAACGTCGCCCTCCTGCGCGGAGGACGTAACGGCCAGAACCAGAGTGCTTAACGCACAGTAACCGAGAAAACGTCGTAGCATGTCAATCCTTTATCTGTTTGTAAACGGTACGGAGATGCCAAGAATTTCATCCGTGAAGTCCCGGGGCAGCGGCGGGAAAGGGGTCGACCGGTCCACCGCCGTGAGACAAGCGTCGTCGAAAGCCGCTATACCCGATGATTCGATAACGCGCAATTCGATGACCCGCCCTGATTTTATGACCTGGAAGTATATCAGGCAAACCAGCGTCCCGTCATAGGCCACGGGGTTGCGGAAGTTGCCGGATATCTTGTTAAAGGCCTGAGTGAACCAGTAGGGGTAGTTGAAGGTGGCGTTGTCGATAGTGGCTCCTCGAAACGGTGTGCCGGCTCCGGTGCCGGCGACCTCCATCTCTTCAGGGGCTTCGGAAGCGGCGGGCCCGGTTGCCCCGGCCGGTTTCTTTTTCGGCTTCTCTTTTTCGGGCTCCTCTTTGGGTTTTATCTCAACGGGTTCAGCGGTGGTCGGGTCACTTAAAGGAAGGTCCTCCGCCAGGTCCTCGGAGGCGGGTGCAGGTACTGTGATGGGGGCCGGCGGTTCGGGCCGCCATAGTTCGGAGGGCGATGTAATAGAAACGTGAATGACTTCCCCAAAATCGTGTTTTTTAACGTCGAAGGGCGATGATGCCACCGCGAACAGCACCACCAGGAGGTGGACGGTGGCGGAAAGAATGATTTCCAGTTTCATGATCAACGACGGGATTTCTTCGAATTCTTTTCTTCGTCATGTCCGGTCACCAGCCCGATGGATTCAACGCCCATTGCTTTGAGACGGCCAATGACTCCGATCGCCGTACCGTAGGCTACCGTCGAGTCCCCGCGAAGGTAAACGGAAGAAGTATTCTTGGCGACCATCTCCCCCTTGACGGCTGACTCGAGATTGTCCAGGCGCGCCCAGACGTCATTAACGTAGATACCGCCCTTCTTGTCGATGGTTATGACGATGCCCTCCGCTTCTTCCTCCATGGCCGCCGCTTTCGTGCGAGGCAGGTCGACCTCGATGCCCGACTGTAACAGCGGCGCCGAGATCATGAAAATGATCAGAAGCACCAGGACGACATCAACCAGGTTTGTGATATTGATGTCGGCCATGGCGCGGTATGTTCGGTGGCGCGGCCGTCGCATTACTTGTTTTCCTTTTTCGCCCGGGCGACGAATTCGAGTATAAAGCCGTTGGCTGAATCGCTGATAAATTTCAACTTGTTATTGGCCCAGTTGTAAGCAATCACGGCGGGAATGGCGGCGCCCAGGCCGACGATCGTGGCCAGCAGGGCTTCGGCGATACCCGGCGCGACCACGGCCAGGGACGCCGAGCCGCGTTCACCGATGGCCCAGAAGGAGTCCATAATCCCGACTACTGTGCCGAGCAGGCCCATAAACGGGGCGGAGTTGCCAGTGGTTGCCAGAAAGATGACCTTCTTCTCGAGAAAGCCGACCTGCTCGGTTACCGCCTTTTCCATCGTCATTTCAACGATCTCAAAATCCTCGGTATCGAGGGGTTTTTGCCTTTCCTGGAGACCACCGCCCTCGTTTTTGCGCTCGTGCAATTGGTTGAGTTCGTCCAGGCCGGCCAGGTAGATGCGAGCCAGGGGGGAGGAAGGTGATGCCTTGGCCTGCCCGGCTGTCTCGGCGATAGTCCGCGACCGCCTGAAATGGCGGACAAAGGCGCTGTTTTCCTTGTCGACGTTACCGAACTGGCGCCATTTGTGAAATATAATGACCCAGGAGACAAAAGACATGAACGCCAGGACAATCAGGATAAACACACCGAAAGTCGAGGTGCCGCCGATTATCTCCCAAACGGTTCCGGAAAAGATGCTGACTGCAAACATGCTGCTCATACTGACTTCTACACTTTTCAAAAACAAAAGTTACATATAAGATTACGCCCCAGCAGGGGAAATAATCTCCAAGAAAAGAAACATACTCGGGCCCGGCAGTACAGTCAACAAAAACCGATGAAGAGCACTCAGCAATAATAAATGATAACATAAAACTTGACACCATCGTCTTACGACCTGTTTTTGCCGGAGATTGTGACAGTGGTCAAAGGGACAAGGAGTGTAGAAATGAAGAAACTATTGGCGGTTTCTCTCGCGATCTTGGTGATCGTAGTCCTGATTATGGGTTGCGGGCAGAAACAGGAGCAGGAGGCGGATAAGGTGCCGACCGATGTCAAGACGGCCGAGCAGGCGGATTCCACCCGCATGGATTCAGCCATGATAGACCCGACCATGGTGGACACCATGGAAGTAGAACAGGACGTCCCCTAAGAGACAATACATCAACGAGAAAACCTTCCGTGATATCACGGAAGGTTTTTTTATTCGTAACAGGTCGCTTGACTGAGCAGTCAGCCTTCGATGGTCTCGACGTTAGCGCGCGGAATGATGGCGCGCTGCCCGTCCTCGAACTCGACCTCGAGCACCCTGGCTTTGGACTCCGACTCGAGTTGCTGCAATGGCGCCGGAAGGTTAGTGACTTTGCCGAGCCTGCCGAAATAGGGGTGCCGGATGACGCGGACCGGCGAGCCGCTGGTCAGGCCGGCCATGTCGCCGGCGCCGATACCGGATTCCCTGTGAGCGTAGCCGGCCAGTGGAATAACCACCTCGGGGCGAATAACGCCCGCCCGGATCTGAGTGGCACCGTTGATGGAAGCCGTTTCCCCCTCGTGAGCTTTCAGAAGATCGAAAGTTTTCCCGGCCATGTTGATCTGGCCGAAACCCTCGGTGACCACGAGCGTGGTGGTGATATCCTCGGAGCCGGTGATAGCCACGCCGATGTCGTAGCCAAGAAAGTCGCGCAGGTCCTTGTCATCGAAGCCACCCACGACGATACCTTTGACGCCCACACTGATGGCCTTTTTCAGCGCGGAGGCTGTGACCAGGGAACCCCCGACAACGATCTTGCCGGCCATGCTCTCGACGATCAGTTTATCGTCGAGAACGGTTTCGTTATCGGTTGTGACGACTTGAATGACCCCGTGGGTCTCACCCCCGATACCGAAAATACCCTGGATAAATGTAGCCATGCAGGTTACCACCACACCTTCGTTGGGAATGACTTCGGTAACTTCACCCTGAACATAGGCTTTCACCTCCACGGGGATGGGCTGACCCCGCTGGAGCACCTGACCGGTAATACTCGAAACGGATTCCACCGTACCGTCGATAGTGGCCTGGCAGCGGCCCGGCGGCCACCACCTGAAAAATGATTTCTTCTGGGCGATCACCTCGCCCTCCTTGATGGGGTCCCCTTCCTTCTTCAACATCATTTCCTTCATGTCTTCCGGAGGGATACCCAGCTTGTTGGCCACGTTCAGCGGGACGACATTGCCGGGCAGGTGGGTGTGGGCGACGACATCGTCGGGATTAACAGCGTCACCGACTTTAACAATGACGTCACCCTTGAGGGGTAAAATTCTTCTCTTGTTTACCAGTTCCCGTTCCGTCACCTTCAGTCCCGGTGTATATGCATGGGCCATTTCAGTCCCTTTCTATTTTAATATCTGCTCTTTCAAGTCTTTTTGCGGCGTCGAACGGCGACGACAATCACCAGAACCGCCGCGACCAGGACGAACAGGATAGTGAGTAGCAAGCGGTTACCTCCCGCCGCCCCGGTGTCGTCATGGACGTCGATATCACGGCCCTCCACATCGACCACTTTGAGGTCCTCCTGGGGAATGACCGCTTCCAGATTCTCCGTGGAAAACGATTCCACGATTGCCATAAAGACGGGTCTGCTCCGCTCGTAGGTGCTATCGAAGCAGTAGAAGTAGAAGGAAGCAATACCGCGCTGGTAGAATTTCATCACCATCAGGTTCTTCTTGAGAGGCTGATCGTACTGCACCACGTCGTTGAGAATGGTCACCAACTTTTTATCGGCGTCGTAGACGGGGCTGCTGGATTTGAGATCAGTCAGTTCCCATCCGACCGGCGCGTACTTGACTCCGGCGCCGAAGACCTCCTGCAACTCGCTGAGCACCGAGTCGATGTCGGCTGCTGACAGTTCACCGACGGTATCTACATTAAGGAAAAGATAATCACCGGCGAAAAACGGCTCCGAAACTGCCGGCGCAAAAGTGGCCTCGTACTGCAGGGAAGTCCCCTGAGCCCGATTGCGCAGGAGATAGGCGTCGACAGTGCCGTAATCGACCTGGTTCCAGCTGTCGGGAACGGCGATGTAGAAGCCGCCGTCGAAACTAACGTAGTTTTTGGCAGCGCCGGAGCCGGGGTTCAACATAAAGGACAGCGCAACCAGCGCCGGTAACCATAGTCCTCGCGGATGCATGTGCTTCATTTATCAACTCGCTTGCAGTTTATCTTTGGGATATATATTCAACTCGCCCATCCACTGCTTGAGGTACGAGACGCGTTCCCCTTCAGGCAGGGTGGACAGGTCAAAGGGTCGCCCGCGGCCGTCGAGAATGATGCCGACGACGCCGCCATGAACTTCTTTTTCGACCCGGTTGCCTTTGCCGGCTCCGCAGTCGAAACCGCGTTCCGGTTCGAAAACGGCTCGGACCGTCTGCGGCAAACCGTTTTCCTCCACGCCCAGATCAAAGCGTTTCATTTCCAGGGAATTGAGAGTGCCGGAAACCCGGCCGTCCGGCAACTCGATGGTGTATTTCATAACCGGTCCGGGTTTCCTGAAAGTCCCGGCCGGGGCAACACATGTGCCCAGGTGTATCAGGCAGTCTTTCTCGAACACTTCAGTGGCCGCCTGAGGCTGGACTTCGGTCAGCACGCCGAGTTGGGGCATCATAAAGATGGAATCCACGGCCAGGCGTGTGATGCCTTCCGGCAGAAAGGCATCGATCATCATCAGCGCCGACTGCTGCCGGCGCGGGGCATGGGAAAGCACCCCCCCGGAACCGATGAGCATGTTGAGGGACATCATGTTGACGATGGTTGCCCCCGAGGCCGACTGCTCAAAAGCGTCGGCGATGGTTCGTTGCTGCTGTACTCCTTTCAGCACGGTGGCGAAGCTCTTGTGCTGGACGAAAGCCAGGCGCAACGCTTCTTTGGCGATGGCCTGCTCAAAAATCAATTCTTCCATCGATTGCGGGATAGTGGTGGGGCGGATCATCTTGTTTTTGACGCGGTTTCTCAGATCGCGCTCATCCATCTCAAAAGGTACCCAGCGCATCACCATAGGCAGGGTAGCTTCGGCAAAGACATTCGACACGGAGTACGACATCCCCAGGTTGGCCGAAACGGTGCGATTAAAAATCGGTGTCTCACCGTCAGGACGGAAAACGCTGAAAACGTCGGTGGTAGCGCCGCCGATATCGACGCCCACGGCTTCGATGCCGTATTTGTCGGCGATTGTCTGAATGATCAGGCCGACGGCTCCGGGAGTGGGCATGATGGGAGCATCCGTCCATGACATCAGCTTTCGATATCCCGGGGCCTGGGCCATGACGTGCTCCATGAACAACTCGTGGATTTCTTCGCGCGCCGGCCCCAGGTTTTCTCTTTCCAGAACAGGCCGCAGATTCTCGACCATTTTCAAATCGACCTTCTTCGCCAGGGTTTCACTGACCTGATCCCGGGCGTCCACATTTCCCGCATAGATAACCGGCAGCTGGTAGCCCGAGCCCAGTCGCGGGCGGGGATCAGCCGCGGAAATCAACTCGGCAATTTCAACCACGTGGGTGGTGGTGCCACCATCAATACCGCCCGACAGCAAAATCATATCGGGACGCAGATGACGGATACGCTCGATCTGCTGGTGGGGAAGACGCTTGTCGTTTGAAGCGATGACGTCCATGACGATGGCGCCGGCACCCAGGGCCGCCCGTTCGGCCGATTCAGCCGTCATAGACCGGACAACGCCGGCCACCATCATTTGGAGACCGCCGCCGGCGGAAGATGTTGATATATATACGTCAGCACCGACTTTGCCCTCCGATGGTGAGATGATCCTGCCCTGGTCGTCGAGCAGTTTCCGGCCGCTGAGCTCCTCCACCTCGGCAACAGCGTTCAGGACACCCATGGTCACGTCTTCGAAGGGAGCTTCCACAGTGGTAGGAGCCTCACCCCTTACGATCAGGCGATACTCACCGTTCAGATACTCAATCAGGATCGCCTTGGTCGTGGTAGACCCGCAATCGGTTGCAAGGATGACTTTTATGTCATCAGGATTCTCGAACTTAGCCATTAATTGAACCTACATTTATAATATCGCCCCTGTCCCGCCCCGTCGGGCAGGGGCCAGGCGATGGACTACGGTTTTCTACTTCACCTCAAGTCGCCCAGTATAACAAATACGCAGAGGCTTGTAAAGTGGGTTTTTGTAGCGCTGTTGCACCGTGAGCGCCACATCTCCAGCGGCCTCATGACTATCGCCGTGTCTTGCTTCGACGCAGTGCTCGCCTCTAATGTATTGATTGGTAATCGAATAACGTGAGGCCGCCATTTTTTCGCTTGACTTGCTCCGGGGGCTCTCATAGATTTGGCCTAATTGTATTGGATGACTGCAGAGACTGATGGTCATGCGAACTGCGAAACTAAACAGTTTCGGATGTTAATTCGTTTTTAATTCTGAAGTTTGCTTAGGGACGCGACCGGTCGGATTTAAAGGGACTGAGTTTGAACTGCTTTAGCCGTATCACCCATCGGAACACACTTGGTCACGTCTTACTCATTCCCATCACCTCAACCCTCTTCCTCGCGCTCGCCGCTTTCGCTCAAGTGGCTCCTCCGGCAATCGATTCCGCCGGCCTTGGGGTTTCTCCCGACACCCATCTGGCTGAGCTTTCCCCCCTTCCGCCGACTGACGTCGTGGCCAAGGATACGCCCAACGACGGCGGCGGAACCATCACGGTGAGGTGGCGGGCTTCGGCAGATGATGTTCCGGGCGGTAAAGTCAAACTTTATAGAATCCTGAGGACCGTGGCCACAGACGGTCAACCGGGCGAGTTTCAAGAGGTTGGTGACATTCCGGCCGGGGACACCGCATATGCGTACCCGGACGGTAACACTACGGACGGCGTGGAATACTTCTACAAGGTTGTCGCCGTCAACAACCTGGTAGAGAACAATGAAGTCATCTGGGAAACCACCGGGGAGTCGGAGCTGACGGAGACCGTGAAATCGTCGGCCCAGTGGTTTGACATGCGGCGAATCAATGCCTTTGTCGGCGTGATAGCTCTGTGTACTTTTATCATTTTCTATATCAACCAGGCCAAGGCCGGTAAGGACATATTTATCCGCAAGATCGCCGGTCTGGACGCTGTGGACGAAGCGGTCGGCCGAGCCACCGAGATGGGCAAGAAGATTTTCTATATACCCGGCACGCAGGATATGGATAACGTGCAGACGATTGCAGGAGTTACCATCCTGGGCCGGGTGGCCGAAATGGCCGCTCAGTACGAAACCTGGCTTGAAGTTCCCGTATCTCGTTCGTTGGTTTTAGTGACGGCCAAGGAAATTGTAAAGGAAGCTTATTCGAAGGCCGGTCGCCCGGATGCGTTCCAGGAAGACCAGGTTCACTATTTGACTGACGACCAGTTCGGCTATGCCGCCGGAATCGACGGCATGGTAGTGCGGGAGAAGCCGGCCGCGATATTTTTTATGGGCGCATTTTACGCCGAGGCACTCATTTTGGCCGAGACGGGAAATTCCATCGGCGCCATCCAAATCGCCGGCACGGCGATGCCTTCGCAGCTCCCCTTCTTTGTGGCGGCCTGCGACTACACGCTGATCGGCGAGGAGCTGTTTGCGGCGTCGGCCTATTTATCGAAAGAGCCCAAACTGCTGGGATCCCTTAAGGGCCAGGACATCGGCAAAGGCGTCGTTCTGGTGGCGATCGTTATAGGCATAATCCTGGAAACCTTAAACCTCTGGCAGTTCTCCAGCCTGTTCAGCATTATTGAATAACCATGCGTAGAGAAATTCCCCTTCTGATAACCGGTGTGGTTGGCGTCGTTTTTGTCGTTCAGTACTTCATCCCCCACTTTCCTTTTAATAAGATGAATGACTGGTTTTCGGACTGGTTCTCGATTGTGGCCGCTTTTGCCATCTGGCTGGGGGCTCTGAACCTGATGAAGATATCGGCCCTGAAGGTTATCAACAAGAAATCAGACATGGGTTATGCGATGGTGATTATCGCGTCGTTTCTGTTGATGGCCATAGTCGGCTTCTCCGAGGGGGAGGATTTCCGGGACCCGGGTACAAAGTATGACTGGCTGTACAACTACGTATATACCCCGCTGTCGGCGACGATGTTTGCTCTTCTGGCCTTCTTCGTTGCTTCGGCGTCCTACCGGGCCTTCCGGGCGCGCAATTTTGAGGCCACATTGTTGCTGCTGGCATCCTTTTTCGTGATGCTCGGTCGGGTTCCGGTTGGGGACGTTCTATCGTCCTTTATG
>JAOUEU010000318.1 GCA_029858555.1 Candidatus Zixiibacteriota bacterium | reverse complement strand
ACTTGCACTCTGGGCTGTGGCCCGGGCTTGCAGCCGGGCAATTGCGCCCCTGGCCCGCAGTTTCCCCGGCCACGGGATCGCCTGCGATAGGCCGATCGAGAACGCGGACATGGGGGTCTCGCCAAGACTCAACGAGGTTCGGGGAAGATTGAGCGCGCCCGCCGACAACTGCGGGTCAGGCAGTGAACCGGCCGTTCTGGCGCCGTACTCGGCCGCCGCCAGGTCGAACTGTGCCGCCCGGATATCCGGGTTGGCCTCGAGCGCCACCCCTATAAGTGAGTCCAGGGTCTGCGACGCATGGTTATCTACGGCCATACCTGCCAGAGGTATGCCCAGAAGGCATATTAATGTAAGTATTCCTTTCCTAGCCATGGAATGATACCGCCTTTGGTTAAAGGTTTACAGAACGGGTGTAACTGACCCGTGACGAAAAGCTAGGGGAGAAAAATCAAATGAGCAAGGAGGATTTGCTGATATAAAGAGGTGGTCCGAGAACTTTGGGCGTGACCGGCTGAACCGGAGTCCTGATAGTCGGAACCATGGCTTTCCAAACGGATGACATCGTCTCGGCTGCCGCGAACGGGGCATTACCCTGCGGCCGGTATTGGGTTTCTACCGGGGCCTGCTGGCTGGGTTCGCGGCTGGACATTTCACAGCCGCATTTGCCGGACATGCCGCCGGCAGGTGTCGATTTGTCCCGTTGGCCGCTGTCGGAGCAGCAACAACAAGAAGCGCCCGCCGTTGTACCGCAGTCAGACGACAGATGCCTGGCCTGTAGATAGGGCGAAACGCCGAGCATTAAAACGGCCAATAGTGCCATCAAAAGCCTCGCCGCCCGGCCCCGTCTTGTAGCTGTTATATTCATCCACATGCTTATGTTTTATAACGTGTAACAAGATAATATGGTTCCAATTGGTCCTGGTGTCAACAGGCTTTCATAGGCCTTATTGGTCATTTGTTCACAATATTCACCCCGAACCGGTTCCTTTGAGCACGGCTGCGGCCGCTTTCTCGGCAGGCAAAAAATATGTAACCACTTTCATGAATTTCGCTACTTATTTGTGTATGAAGGGTTTGTAACGGCGGAAAACGAGCCTTTGGATATCTGAATGGAAAAGTGCGAAGTGGCGTTTGCCGTCCGCCTGAGGGGTTTCGGCGAGCAGTTGGTGAACGGCACCAGGCGCTTGTGCCGTGAGCAGGACGTCAAGTTCGTGACTCGCTGGTTTCCCGATCTTCACCGTCTTTCGGAGCGCGACCCTGTGAGCGTTACGACTTTGGCGGTCGAGGCAGGCCACCGGAACCGGTCTAAACCCGTGAAGTCTGATTTGCATTTATAATAAAAGTCCAGAAAACGGAGGGACGGAATTATGAGCACGCAGTACGTAAACGAGGCAAGGGCCCTGCTTAGGGGCCGGGCCGCTGCCAGGCACTCGGTCGCGGTGGTCGCAGTCACTCTTTTTATCCTTTCTGTCGCAGCCATTTCGGGTCAAGCTCAGCAGGTAATCGTCACCGGCCAGGGAGAGATGCCGGTCGTTGACGCCGCCATGAAGGCTGAGATTATTGACAGCCTTGCCGCCGCTCTCAACGAGGCCTATGTCTTCCCGGATGTGGCCAAGAAGATGGAAGAGCTTATGCGCCGCCAACTGAAGAACAAAGCCTACGAGAAAATCACGCGTCTTGACGAGTTCACTCAGAAACTGACCGAAGACATGCAATCAATAAGTCATGACGGACACCTGCATGTGCACCCGATGCTGGAGGCACCAGGTGAGCCGGGCGATACGCTGACCGACGAGGAACGGCTGAAAAGGGCTATCGAGTTCGGTAAGTATCGGAATTTCGGCTTCGTCAAGGTCGAACGCCTCGATGGCAATATCGGCTATCTCGAACTCTATCAATTTGCCGATGCTTCGTTTGCCGGGGCGACTGCCGTTGCGGCAATGAATTTCCTGGCCAACTGCGATGCCCTCATCATTGACCTGCGCCGCAACGGCGGCGGCGAGCCCAGCATGATTCAACTTATCACCAGCTACTTTTTCAATGAGCCCGTGCATCTCAACAGCTTTTACATCCGCCGCACCGACAGCACCACGCAGTTCTGGACGCAGGCCTTTGTCGAAGGACCGCGGATGACCGACGTACCCATATATGTACTGACGAGCGACTACACTTTTTCAGGCGCTGAGGAATTTACTTACAACCTGAAAAACCTTAAGCGCGCGACGATTATAGGCGAGACCACCGGCGGCGGCGCCCACCCGGTCGATTTCCGCAGGTTTTTCAATCTGCAGGTCGGTATGTCCCTGCCGTTCGGTCGCGCCGTCAACCCCATCACCGGCACCAACTGGGAAGGCACCGGCGTCGAACCGCACATCGCGGTTCCTGCCGACTCGGCCCTGGATGTTGCCCGCATGGAGGCTCTCCAGACTCTTTTCGAAAAAGAAACGAATGAAGACCGTAAATATCACCTTGATTGGATCCTGAAAGGTCTGAAGGTCATGCTCGATCCCGTCGTTCTCGGCGTGGATGGCCTGAGGCCTTTCGTAGGCGTGTATGGTCCCCGCAAGATTACGCTTGAGAACGGTTGGCTGTACTATCAGCGTGAGGACCGGCCGAAATATCGACTGACTCCGATGGGGCAGGACATGTTCCTGCTGGAGGAACTCGACATATTCAGAATCCAGTTCGTCAGGGATGAAAGCGGCGCCGTATCAGAATTAATCGGCCTGTACGACAACGGCTTCCGCGACAGCAACGAGCGCACCGGCAACTGATCGGTGCGCTCGCAGGCCGGACAAACAAACGTTCCTTAAACCGCGAAAGTAAAGGTCGCCGGGCCCGGTTCCCCGCCGGGCTCCAGGCTGGTAACGGTAACCGCTGTCATTTGGTAATTATCCATGGCCTGCGACCGCATTGGTAAACCTTCACTTCCCGGTGTAGTATAGCGGGTTATATACAAAAGATGTGGCTTTGGCTCTTGACTTGGGTCGGCATTTGTGCTATATTTCACAAACTTTTTACTGGATTCTGGAGCGTTGCAGGTGTCAGCGGACGGTCACGAAACTTCAGAGAGAGTGGAACCTTATCGGGTACACACTCAAAGTCTACATATAACAATAGAAGAGACCAATGACTTCCGACCAAATTTCAGCAATTATTGAAAAGAGCCAATCGGGTGGGGGCGGTCTGATCGCGATTTTAGAAGAGATTCAGGCCAAGTACAGCTACCTGCCTGAAGACGTTCTGAGAACGGTAGCGGACCAGACCGGTCGTTCGCTGGTTGACATTTACGCCGTCGCCACTTTCTATCGGGCGTTCAGTCTCAAGCCACGTGGAAAGCATCTTGTTTCCGTCTGTCTGGGTACGGCGTGTCACGTCCGCGGCGGTCCGACTATCGCCGAGGAGGTTCAGCGAAAACTG
>JAOUEU010000317.1 GCA_029858555.1 Candidatus Zixiibacteriota bacterium | reverse complement strand
CAGGGTCTGAAGTACTCGATAGCCAGCGGCGAGACCAGGGCAGGCGGCTCCGAGACAGTCAGCGGCTACGAATGCGACAAGTCAACTGTATCGATGCAGGGGCAGGACATCATGACTCAGTGGGTGGCCGGAAAACTGCAGTTCCCGCTCAAGATAGTGAATCTTGTGGAAAAGGATATGTTTGTCGAGCTATCCAATATCCAGGAGACGGCCGTGGATGACGGTCTTTTTGCCCTGCAATCGGGATACACGAAGTGGATACACCCTTCAAAGCGCCCCATACCCATGCCGGAATGGGCCAAGGACCTGACCTCTCAACCGATTCTGGCGCCGCCGTTCGAAAAAAAGATGTCCGCCGGCGATATTGCCAGGATAAAAGTTCAACCAAGTAAGTCGGTATGGTTAAGAGCAGTCCCCATCGGTGAAACCGACGCCATGGCAAAGGCCATCCCCTTCCTGGCCGGTATACCCGTCAAGAATCCGGACATGATCAGTAATTTCGCCCAGCGTGGCGTCATTTGCACCCGAAATCATGAAACCACCCGCGAGGCCGACGAGATCGTGGTGCATGTCGAGGAAGGCTCATGCACTGTAACCGGGAAGTATTACGATATGCACGAGAAGATCGTCTCGGCCGGTGAAGAATATCGCGTCCCCCTGCCGACTGACGAGAACATCGAAGATATCAGGTTCGTCAACATGGCCGCCGAGGAGTCGGTCGTCAGCTGGACCTACTTTAAGGGCGGCCAGGAGGTGAGCGAAGATGAGATCGGCCCGGCTGAATACCGTACGGTGACATTGAAGGAGGAAAACGAGGTTAACCGCAAATCGCTCGGCGCAGCCGGTGACGAGATCGTGCTTACCGTCGAGAAAGGAAAAATTCTGGTAAAGCTCGGCCAGTGGGATACCTTCAAGTTTGAATAGCGCTGCAGACATTGGCATTGAGGCGGCCCGACTGTAGCCGAAGTGGGCCGCTTTTTATCCGGGCCGGCCGGTCTGCCAGAGGCTATACTTTCGTGAAACATCTATCTCTTAGAAGAAGGGAGTCAGCCATGAAACCCTGTGGGAAGCTTCTGTTGGCGATGTTGCTGTTCATATCGACTGGCTGTGCCCAGTCGGATGAAACGCCTGCCCAGACAATCGGCCCCCGCTTCCACTATGAGACAAGTTACGATGAGAGCGGCATCAAGGGCGAAGCAATCGGTTGGGGCAAACAGGTACCGCTCTACAAGGAGTACAAAGACGCCCCCAAGACCAGACTGCCTGAACCATCGCCTTCCGAATTGAGCGTCGCTAAGGCCCTGCAGCAACGCAAGTCGGTGCGAGAATTTTCCGAGGCGCCGCTGACCTTGCCGCAGCTGTCGCGTCTTCTGCTGTCCGCGGACGGCCTCACGCAGTCCCGCGGTGGCATCGCCCGGCGTTCCGCGCCCTCGGCGGGCGCGCTATACCCGATGGAGATATATGTAATAGCGTCGAAGGTTGTCTCGCTGGCGGCGGGCCTGTACCATTTCCAGGTTTCGGACAGCAGCCTGGAACTGATCAACGAAGGTAATCTCGACGATGCCCTTTACGCAGCCGTGAACGAACAGGCAGCCTTCGTCGATTCACCGGTTTATCTTATCCTGACGGCGCGCTTTGACCGGGTCACGAAGAAGTATGGCGACCGCGGTTACCGCTATGTCTATGTCGAGGCCGGGGCCGTCTGCCAGAATATATATCTCGAGGCGGAATCACTGGGCCTGGGCACCGTCGTCGTCGGGGCGTTCCTCGATGATGCCGTCAATGGTCTCGTGGCCATCGACGGCCGGGACGAGGCGGCTCTGCTGCTGATGCCGGTGGGATTCCCGGCTGAATGAGCCACGCAAACGATTGCTGAAGTTCGGGCCGGGCGAACCCACGCGTGAATGCAAGGAACGGCCGGCGGCTGCGGATGCGTCCGACCGGATCCAGTCGACATGGGGTAAGGGAATTGTCTTGCCAAGCGCCGCAATCTGCGTATCTTCTTTCTAATAAAGCAAAGGCCTTATGTCCGTTCGGGTTTCCGCATGCATGAACTCGGCATAGCTGATTCGATCGTAAAAACCGTTCTGAAAGAAATGGAACAGCGGAAGCTGAAGCATCTCCAGGCGGTGGGTGTGCGCGTGGGAGTACTTACCGACGTCGTTCCCGAGGCTCTTGAATTCAGCTTCCAGGCCATTACCAATGGAACACCCTTATCGAGCGCCAGGCTGAAGATTGAGCAAGTCCCGCTGCGCGCCAAATGCCGGGCCTGCGGGAAAGAGGCGGAGATTGAACAGTTCCTGTTCGTCTGTCCCCATTGTGAAAACCGGGACCTCGAAATAATCCAGGGCGATGAACTGCATATCGACTATATTGAGACGAGCGATCCCGAAGTTGGCCATGGCTGATAGCCCCGCCGGCGCCGGGAAATGAACGGCGAGTATCGCAGGTACGGAAATGATGACGCAGCGAGTGAACATCGACAAAAAAGTACTCTCGGAGAATGACCGCCTGGCGGCAGAGATCCGCAGCCAACTGGCCCGAAAGAAAATAGTCACGTTGAACCTGGTCAGTTCCCCCGGCTCCGGCAAAACTTCCCTGCTGGAAAAAACGCTGGCCGCTCTCAAGAAAGAGCTGAGCATAGCCGTCATCGCCGGTGACGTGCAGACTCAAAACGACGCCGTGCGCCTGGAAAAAGCCGGCGGCCCGATCGTCCGCCCCATCATTACCGGCGGCGCCTGTCACCTCGACGCCAGGATGGTTTCCCGCGTTCTGGCCGAGCTTCCCCTTGACGAGGTCGACCTGCTGTTCATCGAAAACGTCGGCAACCTGGTCTGCCCCTCCAGTTATGACCTCGGTGAGGACATGAAAGTGGTTTTGATAAGCACCACTGAGGGGGACGACAAACCTCTCAAGTACCCCGGGATGTTCCGGCGTTCATCCACCATGGTTATCAACAAGGTCGACCTTCTCGGCACTTCAGACTTTGAACTGAGCCGCGCCAGGGAAAACGCTTTACAGATCAACGGCAGCCTGAAAGTATTCGAGGTTTCGTGTCGTTCCGGGGAGGGTCTTGACAAGTGGTATGCCTGGCTTGGGAAACTGGTGTCCGACAAGAAGGGAGTGTCGGCGCCGGAATAGCGAGATGCTTCTGTGAGTGATTCGGCGTCAGGAAAGGCCGGCGCGGCCGATCGGCAACGACTGTTGATAAATGTCAACGGCGTCGTCCAGGGGGTCGGTTTCCGGCCGTTCGTGTATCGTCTCGCCACAGCCACGCAGTTGGTCGGCTTCGTCAGCAACAACTCGACCGGCGTGGTGATTGAGATTGAAGGTCCTTCCGACGTCCTCGCGAAGTTCCGCCGGGACCTGATCGAACAGCTGCCACCGCTGGCGCGCATCGACGACTGTCAGGTTCAGGAGATCCTTCCGGCCGGAGACACCGGGTTT
>JAOUEU010000062.1 GCA_029858555.1 Candidatus Zixiibacteriota bacterium | reverse complement strand
AGCGAAGGCCAGCCGGTTCATCTCCTGACGGGTCTGCTCGATGCGGCTTGTCTGCGAAAGGGTACTTATCGAGCGAAGAGCCACTGCCGCCAGGATGGCGGTGATGACAATTGTAACCACCACCTCGATGAGGGTGAACCCCCGGTTGCTATTGTTAAGCTTAGAAATCACGCGATTGGCAATCCTCTTAATCATGGACCGTAAGCCACGTCTACCCATACCTGCGTGCACTGCACCCTGGAGGCAGGCGAACTCGTTTGCAGGCTCAGGCCGGCCTCCAATTGCTCGATTTCATCCCAGGTCCAGGCCAGGCCTGTCGCCGGATTGGTCGCCCATTCGGAACTATACTCGGTCCACGAGCTGCTGACGGTATTCTCCGGACCTTCATAATCGGTCCCGTAGGTTCTCAGGACGAGTTTTGCCCGACCGACAGTCCAGAGGGCCGCTTTGAGGGCCCGGCAGTGCACGGAGACACTGTAGATGTTGCAGATATTCGACCACGGGCTGCTGAGACTGTAGATGTCGGTACGCCAGTTGCCCCCCTGGGACTGTACCATGGTGATATTGTCGTCGGGAGTGATATCGTCGACGCATTCCCAGTTATCGGCACAACCGCCGGAAGCCGTCAGTCTGGTTGTCGATCCGACGCCATCCGGCCGCAGGGCTATGAAACCGCTGCTGTCGCAGCCGCCACCGGCGCTCGCCGAGAAGTGGGCCGCGGCGAATTTGAAGTCGGAGGTGCTCTTGTGCCGCGGCAGGATGGTGACATACCTAAGGAGCGTGTCCACCTCCGGCCTGTAGATTATCCTCATCAGGTGTTGGCCTGCCGGCAGGGAATCCAGTCGGAAAGCTCCGGCCGCACTTGGACGGTACGTCTTGGTGAGGATGGCGCCCAGACCATCGGGTACGGAGATTTTCACATCGACCGAGTCCCGGTATATCGCACCGGGCAGTGAATCGTTGGCATCACGGATGGTGCCACTCAGGGAGTTGAGCAGGTAGTCGGCCGCGGCGTCGGCCAGTCGCCTGGTGATCGGCTGACCACTGCCCGTGGAGGTTATGACCGTTCCGCCGCCATATAGATAAGGCCGGCCCCACTCGTCAGTGGCGAGACCGACCGAATCCTGGACAAATCCGGGCGGCAAGTAAGGCCCGTCCCAGGTAGCCAGACCGCCGGGGTTGCGATACAACGCCTGAAGACTGGGGGGAAAGGCACCTATATCGCCGATGTAGCCGAAATCACTGCGGATTCCCTGGACGGTCTCATCCGGGTTTCCGACGATGGCTCTTGCCAGGATTTCCATCTCCCTCTCCGTCTTGACGCGCCGCAAGTCCTGGACGGCAGCTGTCATCGACTGCATGGTGACCGCCGTCAGTATTCCCAGCACGATGACCAAAACCGTAAGTTCAATCAGGCCAAAACCGGAGTGGTTATATATCAACCGCATCATATTCCAGACATCGCCGCCGGCGCCGGGGCGCCCGGCGAACCACTTTACCAAATGTCCGCAAAATGCTGAATATCCACGTGACAGTGCCGATCAACGTCAACATTTATAGGCCGGACAAGGGTATCGCTCGTCGTCAGAAAAACAGCGCTCAAGGCATGCAAGCCGATGGGAATGGAGTCGAAGCGCAGAAAACCGTCACTACGTGGAAATAATTCCCTGGTGGCAAGACCGCCGACGCCATCCGGGTACGTGAGAAGGCATTTGGCGGAATCTCGATACGCACTACCCGGCGGGCTTCCATCGAGATCGGTGATAACCACAGAGACCGTATTGACCAGCAAGTCGTCGGTATCACCGGCGAGCAATCGGGTTATGGTGATGCCGCTCCCGACTGAGGCGATGGAATTGCCGCCGGAGTAGACATAGGGTTTCCCCCAGGCGTCCGCCTTGAAGCGGGTGTCCGAACCGTCGGCCGAGAAGTCGTCCCTGATGTATGGGCCGTCCCAGGTAGCATAGCCGCCGGGATTGCTGACAAGATTGTCGAGGCTGCCCGGCAACGCGCCGATATCTCCGACGTAACCGTAATCGGTACGAACTCCTCCCGATACCATTTGGGGGTTACCCGTGATGGCAAAGGCGATTTGGTCCAGTTCCTGTTTGGTTCTCTCGGTGCGGGCCTGTTCGGTGGTGTTTCTTAGTGATTTCAGAGCGACAGTGCTGATTATTGCGATAATCACAATAACCACCACGAGCTCAAATACCGAGTAACCAAAGGCCGTTTTCAGCTTGTCCCGCCGCATACCGCAAATTCCCTGTATAATATGCAGTTATCGGCAGATGGCGGGCAATCTTCCAGCCCGTGAGGGGGCCGTGATAAAGCCAAAAAGCCGGAACTGATTTCCCGGCCGGTTAGTTTCTTGCGGGCGACGCTACCGACGGTAAGGATTGGTCGTCGAGCAGCGGCTCTCTTTCGGGGTTCGAACAACCGGGCCGCTGACGGCCTGGCACTGGCAGGCCAGATCGACGGCGATATTATCGTGTTCATTGCCAAGCCTGACAGATTTTGCCAGTCCACGGAGTTTCCCGATAACGTACATGCAGACTCACGGGGGAATTACGGAGGATGAACATCCGCGGACCAGCACTTTTTGACCCTGGAATCTGCTCCAGTGTCATGTGCCAGTTTCAGCCAGAAACTCATGTTGTGCCAGAATGCCGCCGGTCAGAAACCCCTCGGGGCGGATAGCGCTGTAACTCATTGTTTTATTATGGATTAGCGTGTAAATGAAGAGCCGTAGCCCCAGGATCGCCGAGCCTTGAGATTGCGGCATTGAAAGCCGCCATGCAAAGGCAGAAACAATCCTCGTTTTCTTAGGCAAGGAGCCGCTTGACTTCGGTCACGGCTTCGGGTGTAGGACTTTTTACCGCGCCGGTTGGACCGGAACCTGTTTTCTCAGCCATCCTAGCTCTCCAGTTTTCTCGTAACTATCAAAGGTTGTGTAGAATAGGCTCAGATTTCGGCAAACAGTGACATTTTTCGTAGGTCTCTGTTGCCGCTGCAAATTTCCTTTGACTTTTTTGGCGTGATGCATCATATTGGACCAAAAATTAGAGATGGTAGAGTTAAAGACCCCTTATTTTACAAAGGCTGCCGATCCGGAATCAGACTCCGGTTCTGCAGGAAACCCACAGGCCAAAAAAATAGATTTCGGTCAATTTTTTCATAGACTCCGGCCGACTTTATTCGTATCATTATTGGATAAATAATACCTATTAAACCAGTATTAGAAAACAGGTGGAGACTAACCATAATTAAAGGAAAGGCAGTATGAAGTTATCCAGAAAATCTGATTACGCGTTACGGGCCGTTCGGCACATCTCGAACCTTCCCAAGGGTCAGCTTGGCTCGATCAATTCCATATCGGAGGCCGAGTCGGTGCCGAGGGAATTCCTCGCAAAAATCCTCAAGGACCTTACCCGCGGCGGGATTTTGGTGTCCTATCAGGGCGTAACCGGCGGATATCGCCTGGCGCGGCCGGCCAGGGACATTACTTTTTTGCACGTGATCGAGGCTATCGACGGGCCGATTCACCTTAATCTGTGCACCGAAAACGGCGCCCGCTGCAGCCGTCACAAAGACTGCAACATGCGGCCGTTCTGGGAAGGTTTGGAGAAGCATTTCAAGACCGCCTTGTCCAAACAGCATTTCGGCAAGTACAAGATTAAGAAGAAGTAGTAACGTCCTGCTACTGACCGCCCCGGATGAATTCTTTCGAAGGGCGGTCTGATCGCCGGCCGGGTGGCGCCGCCGGCGACAGGGGGTGATAGACCTCTTTCAGCTTTAAGGGGCTATGTTCAGGAGGGCTGGCCCGGTGCAGCTTTTTGGGGCTTGTGCACAAGCCCCTTTTCTTATTATATTAATAAGCTAAAGAGTTGATAGAAGGCCCGACTGGAAACCAACCTGCAGTTGTTATACCGGTGTCGACCTGTGAAACGGGCCGGGGCGGCGACTCGTATAAATGGTGGGAAGACACGCAAAGGAGTAGGATGTGATTGACTTCAACGATAAGCGGCACAAGGTGAAAGTCGGATTAGCCGAGATGCTCAAGGGTGGTGTGATTATGGACGTGACCACCGCCGAGCAAGCCAAAATCGCCGAGGCGGCCGGAGCCAGCGCGGTTATGGCCCTGGAACGGGTGCCTTCGGACATCCGAGCCGAGGGCGGGGTGGCGCGGATGGCCGACCCGGACAAGATTGAGGAGATCAAGCGGGCCGTCACCATCCCGGTCATGGCCAAATGTCGCATCGGGCATTTTGCCGAAGCCCAGGTGCTGGAGGCCCTCGAGGTCGACTTTATCGATGAATCGGAGGTACTGACGCCGGCCGACCAGGAATACCATATCCATAAATGGCCCTTCAAGGTACCGTTTGTCTGCGGCTGTCGCAATCTCGGCGAGGCGTTGCGCCGTATTGCCGAGGGAGCGGCCATGATTCGCACCAAGGGAGAGGCCGGGACGGGCGACGTTTCCGAGGCCGTCAAGCACCTGCGGGAGATGAGTTCGTCCATGAAAGGCCTGACGGTTATGTCCGACGAAGAGCTTTACGGAGCGGCAAAAGAGTATCGGGTACCGCTGGACCTGGTGCGCATGGTGGCCAAGACGGGCAAACTGCCGGTGCCCAATTTTGCGGCCGGCGGCATTGCGACCCCGGCCGATGCCTCGCTGTGCATGCAACTGGGGGCGGAAGCGGTGTTTGTCGGATCGGGGATATTCAAATCTAGCAATCCCGACAAGCGGGCGGCGGCCATCGTTACAGCCACTACCCACTACAAGGATGCCGCCATCGTGGCCCAGGCTTCCCGCAGCCTGGGTGAGGCCATGAAGGGTGTGCAGGTACAGTCGATCCCCGAGGACAGGTTGCTGCACACGCGCTGAGAACGCCATTCCCGGATGCGGCGAAAGATTCACAAGAGCAGGCTCGGTGCAGCCTGCTTTTTTTGTTGTGAAATGTGATTTGTCAATCCATATTACAGCATTAGCATTGACTAGTGAGTAGCGTGTAACTGAATATGGGGGATACACGTGTGGCGAAGACACAACAGTATTGGGACACAGCTGATGAACACAAGCGGATCAAGAGCGAAATCGTCTGCGCTTACTTAAAACCCTGGGCGCAGATAATCGGCAAGGGCAGCGATAACCTATTCTACTTGGATTTATTCTCGGGTCGCGGGCAATTCCACGACGGAACACTTGCAACGCCTCTCAAGGTCCTGGATTTGGTTCGGGATAACCCGCCGCTAAAACAGAAACTCCAGATCTCCTTTTATGAGGGTAACCGAGCGAATTTCCGAGCGCTACAAGAAGTGGTCCGATGTCATGAAGTCTATACCCAACTCACATATGAGCCCCAAATCACTTGCCAGACCATTAACAGTGATTTCATCGCTCGCTTGACCTGCAACATTCAGCCTGGCACTTATACATTCATAGACCCTTATGGATACAGCGACATATCCCTGGATCTGTTGGACGCGGTCACACGGAGCTGGGGTTGTGATTGCCTGTTCTATCTGAGCATATCCGGACTCGTGCGTAACATAAAGAGCGAGCCCAAGTGGCCGAGAATCCGGGAGTTTCTGGGTGATGGCCCTTTCGCGAAGATTGAGCGTGTACTGGAAAAATCAACAGAGTCTACAAACTTGGCGAAAATCCTGTTTCAGGAAATAGAAGCCGAGCTAAGAAGACGAAGGGAATACTATGTGCTCCCGTACTGTGTGGAATTTGACCAAGCGAGAAGGCCAAGTCATTACCTCGTATTCTTGAGCAAGCATTACCTGGGTTTCAAGATCATGCGGGACATTATGGTCAAATACAGTGACGTCGATGCAGATGGACTTCCCCTGTTCGCGTTCAGTCCCAAGGGAGGGATTACACACAAACAGAAGGAGTTTTTTGGTACGCGGCGGATGCGAGAATTGGCTGATAAACTTCATAGGGATTTTGTGCCGCGAACGCTGCGGGTGAGGAAAGTATTTGATGAATGTCTGAAAAGGGGTTATCCTTATCAGGATAAACACCTGCTAAAGGCTATGGAGAAGCTCCGGTTACAGCGCCGATTGGTTAAATGCGAACTCTCTGGGGAGCGCGAGGATACTCCAATAACCAACAAGAGCGTCGTGACTTTCGTGTTGTCTAGTGAAGATGGCAAAGGCCAGTAGAATAGAATGGACCAGTTCCACCTGGAACCCGATTACCGGCTGCAGTCGCGTCAGCGCCGGGTGTGACCACTGTTATGCCGAGCGCATGGCGCGGCGGCTGCAGGGGATGGGCGTGCCCAAGTACAAAAACGGCTTCGAGGTCACACTCCACCCGCAGGTTCTGGAAGCGCCGCTGCGGTGGAAAAAGCCGCAGGTGGTTTTTGTCAATTCCATGAGCGATATCTGCCACGAAAAAGTCCCTTTTGAATATGTCCAGCAGATTTTTGAGGTCATGCGCCGGGCGGAGCAACACGTTTTTCAGATACTGACCAAACGTTCCGGGCGGCTGCTCGATATGAGTCCGCGCCTTTGCTGGCCGGGTAATGTCTGGATGGGCGTGACGGTCGAGAACACTCACTACCGGTATCGCATCGATCACTTGCGGAAGATCGGCGCGAAAGTCAAGTGGCTGTCGCTGGAGCCGCTGCTCGGCCCGCTGCCGGATTTGAATCTGGCCGGAATCGACTGGGTGGCAGTCGGCGGCGAGTCCGGCCCGGGAGCCAGGCCGATGCGTGAGGAGTGGGTTCTTGACATACAGAGGCAATGTCAAAAACTGGACATTTCCTTCTTCTTCAAGCAGTGGGGCGGCGTCAACAAGAAGAAAACGGGCCGCCTGCTTCTTGACCGGACCTGGGACGAAACCCCGCCGATGCCTCCCCAGCTCAGTCTTTTCGAGTAGGCCGCATAAAGTGACGCCTTGGCGCTTGCCAGAGCGGCCAATTCCTCTTTTATTGGCACCTGCTGAACTCCTGGTGGTTTAAGAGAGTGTGAAATTGTATGAGAATCTGACAGTCGGTATTCTGGCGATACAGGGAGACTTTGATCGTCACCGCTATCAGCTTGACCTGGTGGGCGCCCAACCGCGTCCGGTGAGGCTGCCCGGCGATTTGTCGGCCATCGACGCTCTGATTATTCCCGGCGGGGAATCGACTACGATGAATATCATGATCGATCGTTTCGGCCTGCGGGCGCCGCTTGTGGAATATACGCATGCCCGGCCGGTGTGGGGAACCTGCGCGGGTATGATAATGCTGGGCATGAAGATAGAAGACAACCAGGCGGATGTTCAGACACTCGGCGTGCTCGATATAGATGTTCAGCGAAACGGCTACGGGCGGCAGGTGTTTTCGTTTGAGGACAGCCTGAGGGCCGATCTGGGACACCACAAGAAACCTCTCACGGCCACTTTCATCCGCGCTCCCAGAATCACGCGCATGGGGAAAAACGTGATTTGTCTTGCCGAATACGATAGTTCACCCGTATTGGTAAGAGAAGGCAGCATTCTGGCCAGCTCGTTTCACACCGAACTGGGCAATGACACAACTCTTCTGCGCTACTTCCTGCAGGAGATGGTGACGAGATGACAACAACCGTCTTACTTAGGACATAGATGAACAAGATCTTCTTTGTACAGCCCGTCGGCGAGTGTTCGGCACACTCGCTGGAGCCAAAGGCGCCGCCCGAAAAAGAATGCGCCCTGGTGCCTCATGCCAAACTGCCGGCCTGGATAAAAGTTGCGGCTCATCAAGGGCCGAACTACGCGCGCATCAAGGGGATTCTCAGAGAAAACCGCCTGCACAGCGTCTGTCAGGCGGCGGCCTGCCCGAATATCGGCGAGTGTTGGGACGAAGGTACCGCGACGTTCATGATTCTGGGCGACCGCTGCACCCGCGGCTGCAACTTCTGTAACGTTAAGAAAGCACGGCCGCTGGGGCTGGATGCCGAGGAGCCGGCCCGGGTGGCGAGAGTCGTCGCCGAACTGAAACTAAAACAGGTTGTCATCACGTCGGTGACGCGAGATGACCTGCCGGATGGGGGAGCCTCTGTTTATGCCCGGACAATAGAGCTCCTCCGAAGGCAGGATAAAGACGTTAAGGTGGAATTCCTGATTCCCGATCTTCGGGGCTCACTTGATTCTCTTAAGATAATCCTGAACTCCGGCGTGGATGTGCTTGGTCACAACGTGGAGACGGTAGGCCGGCTGCACAAGCGTGTGCGGTCTGGAATGAAATTGAATCGGTCCCTGGAGGTGCTGCGGTACTCCTCCGACTACATGCCCCGCCCGGTCGTCAAGAGCGGCTTCATGGTGGGGCTGGGGGAGACGTTCGACGAGATCGTGGAGCTGATGCACCAGGTCTTCGCCACCGGCGCAGATATCCTCACTATCGGCCAGTACCTGCGACCTTCGTTGCGCCATCTGCCGGTAGAGAAGTTCTACCATCCGGACGAGTTTGACCAGCTGGCCGCCATCGGCAGGAGTATCGGCTTCGGTCACGTGGAGGCGGGCCCGTTGGTGCGCAGTTCTTTCCGGGCCTTTCACCAATCGCGAAAGCTTCTGGAGACAGCATGCTCAGAAAAATAATCCTGGCCAGTCATCACGGTTTCTGCATGGGCGTCAAGCGGGCCATCAATATTGCCGAAGAAACGGCTCGCGATATGAACGGACAGGTTACCATCTTAAACGAGATCGTGCACAACGAGGCGGTTGTAGAAAGGTTCAATCAGCAGGGTGTGGGACAGGCTTTTTCGGTAGATGACGTCGACGGCGGCGTTCTGATTATCTCCGCACACGGTGTCTCCCCCGATGTTTTCGAGAAAGCGCGCCGCAAAGGGCTGAAGGTGATTGATGCCACCTGCCCGCTCGTGGAGCGCATTTACGTAATAATCAACAGAATCGTGGGCAACGGTTTTCATGTCATTCACTTCGGCGATCCCAACCATGACGAGACTAAGGGAATTGTCGGGCACGCGCCGGAGCATATCACGGTGGTTTCAAGCAAAGAGGAACTTCTGGCTCTGCCGAAGTGGCGCGACCGCAAGCTTGGGCTGACAGTTCAGACGACCGCGCACTCCTCCGAGTTTGCGGATATCGAGAAGCTCGCCCAACAAAAATGGCCCCACCTGGAAGTATTTAATACCATCTGCAACGCGACTACTAAACGTCAGGCGGCCATAATGGATCTCGCGCCGCAGGTCGATATGGTGCTGGTTGTCGGATCGCAGACATCGGCCAACTCTAAAAGGCTGGCGAAGATTTCCGAGGCTATCTGCGGCCGGGGGATACTGATCGGTTCCGCCGCGGAAATCAAAGAAGATTGGTTTGCGGGAAAATCAGGAATTGAAAAGGTCGGCATCTCCGCGGGAGCTTCCACTCCCGAGTTTCTGGTGGAAGAGGTTATCGAGCGTCTCCAGGCGATTTCAGGAGGAAAGGCCGAGGTGATTGTACCCCAGAAGAAAAACCGTGTCAAAAGAGCGACTTCGCGGGCAGACTGAATGCAGCGGCAGATACAGGGCCGGTTCCGGCGGTGGGTGATGGCGCCGCATGCGAGCCCCCAGACTGGGAACAAGCTTGGTCGGGGGCAGTCAGGGAGCGGAACGCGGCGCGGGAAAATAAGTTGATTTTCCCGGCGGTTGTGTTATAATAATAGGTAGGGCACGACCAAAGCTTGTCTGTACTCTAGAGGTGCGGTCGACCATCCAGCCCGGGATGACAGAGTGACCGCAGGGTACCCATTAAAGCAGCGGTATCAACAAGGTGGCTGAGACCTACCGGCCTGTGTGAGTCGTTTTTTGAGTCAGGCGGTCCACCCCGGGCAGTTTGCCTGCCGAGAGGGTGCCAGCGGTAATGTCTATATAGTTGTCTAAATTCCCTGACGAGGTGTCATGTTTCAGCGTGTTCACAAGTATCTTGAGAAGATGGTCCCCGTACGGGAGCCGATTCTGCGCGAGATGGAATCATATGCCAGGGAGAAGGAATTTCCCATTATCGGCCCACTGGTGGGGCGCTTTCTTTACCAGATGACGATACTGACCAAGGCGCGGAGAATACTCGAGTTGGGTTCCGGCTTTGGCTATTCCGCCTTCTGGTTTTCCTTGGCCGCCCGGAGCAAGGGCGAACTCACGCTGACAGATACTGACAGGCAGAACAAGGCCAGGGCGCTCGACTTTTTTAAAAGAGCCGGTCTTCAGAGTCACTTCCACTTTCGGGTAGGCGACGCCTTGAAGATCATCCGAACGCTGGACGGACCCTTTGACATAATCCTGAACGATATAGATAAGACCGATTACCCGGAGACAATCGATTTGGCGGCGGCCAAGCTGAAAAAAGGCGGCCTGTTTATCTCCGATAACATCATCTGGTCGGGAAAGGTTCTGGAGAAGAAACCGGATGCCGCCACTGAAAGGATAATCGAGTTTACGGAACGGTTGTATAAGGATAGCAGGTTCTACACGACGGTTATGCCCATCCGTGACGGTTTGAGTATTTCCGTCAGGTTGTAGGGCTGAATGCCTTCAGGCAGAACCGCAGAATTTGTGTCACATAATCGGCCTGTTTTTTTTCAGAAAAGAGGTGGTGAGGACAAAAGACGTCATTGTCAGGTAATACCGCCGGCAGCGGCAGGCGGCCTGTGGATCCTGTTGCGGCGGTGATAGCCGCACAGAGGACCGTCCTCCGGAGGCGAGATTTTTACTTTTTGATGAAACAATTCTTGTTGACCAGGCGTTATTAAGTTGTGATTTTCTTAAAGTAGTGATTGGCTTTTTCCGATTACTATTAGCGGATCAAGTTAGCATCTGTCTCTTTAGCTGATTCCGTATCCCTGCGTTACATTGTCTGACAGAACGAGAGCAAGGGCAGTCTGTCAGATACCAGACGATCCAGATGCCTTTTTCGGCGGCTTCGCGAGAGAGTCAACGGCGACTTCAAGGGGCTGGAAAGAAAAAAGAGACGGCGCTAACACCCCGACTTTGGAATCTGGTTGCAGAAAAACATTGACAAGAAAGACTGGATTTATTTTAAATCATATTCTTGTTCACAGGGCGGACTCACACGGTCGGCCCTCCGGAGGGGACTAGATACGGTCATCGTTTGTTTCACTGGCAACAGGTGAAGTAGCGAAACTGGTACTTTCAATTATCACGCGGCGGTATCTGTTACCGCCCTGGAATGGGTAGAGTTACTGGAGGTAATATGGCTCCCAAACGCGCAGCATTCTTTAGTTACGGCAGCGACGAAAAAACCGATGAAACGCGTAAGTATATCGAAGGAGCAGGCGTGCTTTTGGATGTTCGTGATATCAGCAAGAACCCGCTCAGCGAGGGAGAGTTGACGGCGTTGTTAGGATATCTGGATATCCGTCATTTTCTGAACAATCTTTCCGAGTCATACGCAAAGCACAATCTTGACCAGCGGCTGATGGCCCGCAAGGATATCATCAAGCTGATGGCCGGTGATTATACGCTGATTCGGCGTCCGATTATCCGTACCGCCCGCCTGCTGACTGTTGGCTGCGACAGAAAGAAGATATCCGAGATGCTTCAGATTAGCGACAACGGCAGTCAACCGAGTGCCGACAATAACCGCAGGTCAAAGAATCGGCCGGCCGCCAAAGAGCCGACCGCATTCGCTGGCAGCTAGCATTTTCGCCGTCTAAGTACTTTTCTTTTACGGACGCGTTGTCTATATTCCATGCAACCACTAGTGGAAAGGTGATTGTATGGACATACAGCGTGAAATCCTCGAGACAGACGTATTGATAGTGGGCTGCGGCCCGTCCGGGCTGGCAGCGGCATACCACCTGGCTAAACTCATCGAGGCCGACGACGAACTGGAAATGCCGGAGGTCCTTATTATTGATAAGGGCTCTTACGTCGGTGCCCACGCCCTCTCCGGTGCGGTCATGGATCCCCGCGGAATCGCCGAACTCATACCGGACTTCCAGGAAAAAGGAGCACCGCTGGAGGCCAGAGTATCCAGGGATGCCATGTATTATCTCACCGAGAAGGGCAGTCTCAAATTTCCATTTACTCCCCCTGCGATCAGCAACCGCGGCAAGTGGGTTATCTCTCTGAACAAGTTCTCTGGCTGGATGGCCGAGCAGGTGGAGGGGCTCGGCCTGGACGTTTTTGCCGGCCTGGCCGGGTACGACCTTCTGGTCGAAGGCGGTCGCGTCACCGGAATTCAGACGGTCGACATGGGCCTGGACAAGGAAGGCCACCCGAAAAGTAATTTCGAACCCGGCTCGATAGTAAAGGCGAAGGTGACCGTTTTGTGCGAAGGTGTCCACGGATCGCTAAGCCGTCACGCTTTTGAGAAAATCCCGGAACTGCGAGCCGGCTGCCAACCACCGTCATACCTGACCGGCGTCAAGGAGGTTTGGGAAATACCGGAAGGTCGCTTCCGGGCGGGCCAGGTTGTACATACCCTCGGCTGGCCTCAGCCCAGGCACGAATACGGCGGCAGTTGGATATATGGTATGAGCGATAAGATGGTCTCTGTTGGTTACGCGGTGGGGCTGGATTCGCCCGATCCGACCAACGACCCGCACCTCAAGTTCCAGCGACTCAAGACGCATCCGTTGCTGCGGGAAATACTCGATGGCGGGGCTATGCTGCACTACGGTGCCAAGACCATACCGGTGGCCGGCTATTATGCCGTTCCGCGGTTGTATCACGACGGCCTTCTGCTGTGCGGTGATACTGCCGGGATGTTAAACCCGCAGAAATTGAAGGGGATTCACCTGGCCATAAAATCGGGCATGATGGCGGCGGAAACGATTGTCGACGGCCTCAAGGCCAGTGACTTCGGGGCCGGCACTTTGAAGACCTATCAGGAGCGCTATGAACGCAGTTGGGTTCATCAGGAGTTGTACCAGTCGCGCAATTTTCACGCCGGGTTCAAAGGAGGCCTTTATGCCGGCCTCTTTCACGGCGTGGCGCAGATGGCCACCGGTGGCCGGGGTCTTTTCAATCGGCGGGGACACAAGCGCGACCACGAGTACGTCCTGACTGTGGCCGCCTTCCAGAGGCGCTTCGGCCGGAAACCGTCAGTGCAGAAGATGACATTCGACAATCAGTATCTTTTCGACAAGCTCACCGATGTCTACAAATCCGGGACTCAGCACGAAGAAGAACAGCCGCCGCACTTGGTCATAGACGATTACGAAACCTGCAACACGCGCTGTACCGAAGAGTACGGCAATCCCTGCCAGTACTTCTGCCCGGCCCAGGTATATGAAATGGTGGACGATCCCGACCGCGAGGGCAAGCTCAAGCTGCAATTGACGCCGTCCAACTGCGTGCACTGCAAGACCTGCGATATAGCCGACCCCTATCAGGTGATCCGCTGGGTGACGCCGCCGGGCGGCGAAGGGCCAAATTACACGAATCTCTGATCGGCCCTGGGTGCTATCAACACGGTTTCCCTGCTGATCGGCTCACCGGGGGTGGGACTGTCGCCAGCGGCTCTATGCTTAGCCCTGCCCGCAAGCTCCACGAGAAAAGTCCCGTCTACCTTTCGATGAATTTTGTGGGGGCAGAGATGGCAGCCTGGTATGCCCTGGTGAGAAATATCATCCCCTTCGTGATACTCGAGTCGGTGTGGGCGCCTCCGTCCGGCTGATTCCGGTATAAGAAGAAGGCTCTCAGTGTCGTTGAGAGCCCTTATGCCTTTAACATCTGACGGGGGCTTTAAAGGGTATCTCTGGCAGCCACGCGGTCAATGTTGTTCACGATCTCAGATCGGGCCACCAGGTTATCGAACCATCGCGCGAGAACCTCCTGTTGCTTGGAGACCAGAAGAGCGCTGGAAATCGAATCGCGTTTCTCATTGAAATCAGCCAAATCCAGAGCCGGTCTGTCCAGCAGCTTGAAGATAGCGCAGCCTTGGCTATAGTCTACCGGTCGGGAAACCTGCCCCGGCTCAGTCAGAGCGAAGGCCGCGCCAACTGCCCGCGGGTCGCTGCCGACTCCGGGAATGCTGGAATTTCGAGTGAGCGGGCCCGGTGTGTTGTAAGTCAGATTGAACTTCTTGGCCGCCTTGTCGATGTCGGTGCCATTCTGTATCTCGTCATATACGGCCTGGGCGGAGTCGTGACAGATCCGGTTGAGCTGGTCGTTGCGCCAGTTTCTGTCAACGCGGTCTTTTACTTCCTCGAACGCGGCAATGCCGGCCGGCATCCGCTCGGATATCCAGGCGACGTAATAGCCGATGGCTGCCGTGCGTATATTGGTCATATCGTTGATCTTGCCTTCAAATGCAAACTTGTTGACTCCCTCGTCAAACCCGAGCGTCTGGGTCGACTGACCTCTGCGGAAGGCGTTGGTTCTGTTGATGCTCAGTTCAGCCTGTTCGGCGGCCGCCTGGAAGCCCAACTCCGGCGCGGCCGTACGGAACGCCTCGAGTTTCTGATAAATATCATCAAGAGTCTTCTGAGATGTGTGAACCTTTACCAGGATATGCGAGACATGGGCCTCATCTTTGCGGTAACCATGATGCTTGATAATGTGCCAGCCATACTGAGTGCGAAACGGTTCGGAAATGTCACCTTCCTTAAGGGAAAACGCCAGGCTGTCAAATTCGGGCACCATGGCGCCTCTCTTGAACCAGCCCAGATCGCCGCCTTCCGAGGCCGTGCCGTCCTCGGAATAGTTGGTGGCCATCTCGGCGAAATCGGCGCCGCCAATT
>JAOUEU010000316.1 GCA_029858555.1 Candidatus Zixiibacteriota bacterium | reverse complement strand
CGCGATAGCAAGGCCGAGATGACTTCGAAAGACGGATTCTCGGTGGTGGCCCCAATTAGCACCACGTCACCTTTCTCCACGTACGGAAGAAAAGCGTCCTGCTGAGCTTTGTTGAAGCGATGGATTTCGTCGATAAAAATGTAAGTGCGCCGCCCCGACATCTCGTAGTAGTTTCTCGCCTTGGATATGACCTTCTTGACCTCACTGATCGTCGAACTCACTGCTGAAAAAGGAACGAACTGACCCCGGGTCGACCGGGCGATAAGTTCGGCCAGGGTTGTCTTGCCCGTTCCCGGAGGTCCCCAAAATATCAGGGACGACACCCCATCGCTTTCTATCGCCTTTCTCAAAGGAGTACCGGGGCCGACTATCTTCTCCTGGCCAAAAAAATCGTCGAACGTGCGAGGTCTCATGCGATCGGCCAGGGGTCGCAACTCCTGGTCCTGCGAGCCAGGTTCGAACTGTCCAGACTCAAAAAAGTCCATACCCGCTTAATATATTCCTCGCAAGCCCTGCTGACAATCACTATCAGGGCTCAGGGTCGATTACTGCCGCCCCCCCGCTTTTCAGGCCCGGGGACGCGGCAACTCCAGCCGACCCGGGCGGTCCCGGCGGGAAGTTCCCGCGCCCCCGGCTCTTATCCCTTCAAATCACAGCGGCTTAGCCGGCCGGCCAAGAAAAACCCTTGCTAATGGGCTCAGAATGTGTAACCTATGAAGAATTTGAGGTAATAAGCCATGAGAGAATTGTCTCGCAAGTGATTGACAGATAGTGTGGACCGGTGTTAAATTGTTCTGATCATACTTAATGTATGTTATATTGTTCTTAGAGTCTTCCAGCCGTCGCTGATTTGCACCGGTAGTCCGCGAGAACAAATCTCATGGAGATATAGAGAGCGGAGAGGCGGCTGGTTGAAGCTTTCGTGAATTAAAGGATGCAACTTGAGATGAATGCAAAACATTCGACATTGATCGCCCTGCTTACCCTGGCAGGTCTGCTGCTGGGCGCCTGCCTGGGTTATTTCGCACCCGATTTCGCTTTGGGAGTGAGCTTTCTCGGTCACCTCTTTCTCCAACTACTGGTCCTTCTGGCGCTGCCGCTGATTGTCTCCAGCATCGTCACCGGGGTAGCCCTGCTCGGCGATTATAGGAAGCTTGGCCGCACGTGTGGCAAGACCGTGCTCTATTTCGCGGTCACCGGCGTGGTGGCTGTCGGCGTAGGGCTGCTGGTGAGCGGCGTTGTTCATCCCGGCGCAGGCGCCCGGCTGAGCACCGCCTACAATGTCAACCTGTCGGGCATGTCAGACCACCTTGCCAATTTCTTTCGAGCTTACATATCTCCGAATGCAGCGGACACGCTCGGTGGAGGGCAGTTCCTGCCGATAATCCTGTTTGCCCTTCTGTTCGGCGCCGTCTTGAGTTCGGTTACGGCCAGGGCCGCCGACGTCGTCAGATTCTTCAAAGAAATCAACCACGTCCTGGTCAATCTGGTGTCTGTCCTGCTCTGTCTGGCCCCCGTGGGTCTGGCCTCTCTGGTGGCCACGCAGGTCGCCGGTTACCGCGACGACCTGCACCATCTTAGCGGAGATTTTGCGGCCTATGCGGTCGCTCTTGCCGCTGCGGCCATCCTCTTCGGGGTAGTCGCTATTCCCCTGGCACTGAAAGTTCTGGGGGGGCGTTCCGCCGGGGAGTTCTTTGGCGGAACCAGTCCGGCGATTCTGACGGCCCTTGGCACCGCTTCCTCATCGGTCACACTGCCGTTCACGTATGAATCGGCGATTGCCCGTAACAACGTCGATGAGCGCGCGGCCTCACTGGCGTTGCCGCTGGGGACGTTTTTGAATATCGGCGCTACGGCCATGTTTGCCGTCATCGCTGCTATGTTTGTCACTCAACTGGCAGGTTTGCAACTCTCGGTCTGGCAGATGCTGCTGGTGGCTTTTGCCGCCATGTTGCTTTCGCTGGGTACAGCGGGTCTGCCGGCGGTGTCGGGATCGATTCTGCTCGTCACGTTCTCCATGACCGGTCTTCCGGATATCACGCATCCCGGCTTCGGGACGGTGATATTGATTGACCTGCTTTTTGTGGACCGCTTGCGAGCCGCCTTGAACGTCTGGGGTGACTCCGTGGGTTCGGCGGTCATAGCGCAGACCTTCGAGCTAAAAACCGCACGAACCATCACCAGAGAGAAACCTGAGCGCCCGGCCAGGACGGTACCTTACCGTGAACGCGTGTCTCGTGAGCGCTACCCGGCCAGACGCGAGGACGGAGCGACACGGGCTACCGAACGCAGGCGCCGCGAATCGGGGAGGCCAGGCGGTGAAACCAGAGGTCGCAAGCCGACTCGCACAAGTCAGGTCAGGCACAGGCGTAAGGAGCCGGGAACCTACCGCGAGCAGCGCGGTTCTGACCGCGGTGACCACCGGCACCAGGATACCCAGACCTCGCCGTTTGACATGGCCAAGACCCCATCCGCCGCCGAACATCTTGAACCCACTGCGCTTGAAGAGACGCAAAAGACTGATAAAGGCCCGTTCGCTCTGGGCGGAAAGCCTGAGCCTGAAGAGTCCAAGCCGAGCCGGGAAGCGGCGGAACCGCGCCCGACGCGCAGTGCTCCCGCCACCGGCCATGACCGGGGTGGCCAGGCGCGATTCCGCAGGACGCCTCAAACGAGCCTGCCCGATGAGACCATCAAGAGGGAACGTGCCAAGATTGCCGCGCAACTTGCAGCGATGAGAGAGAAGGAGACTAACGGTGCTTCGGGTGGCGCGTCGACGCCCCCGGAGGCACGAGAGGGTTCTCAGACGGCCCTATCAGCGGATCAGGGCGCGGATAAAAAAGATAGCGAAGTCAGCTTCCCGAAAATCGACACCGGTCCAACTGGCATCGGGCAGGTTGAGCCTGCCACCGAACCCGAGACTCGGGAACCGGAAGTAGAGCCCGGCGTCGGTCGGCCGGATATGCCCGAGGAAGACACCGCATCTCAAAGGGACTGGCCGACTGCAGAGATGACAGATGAGTCTGAGCCGTCGGAAACGGAAAAAGATGAGGCCTCGGCGTTCGAAGAATCACCGCAATACGGCCGCTCCCGGAGCCGCAGAGGTCCCAGGGCAAAAGCCGAGGACGAGGAACCTCCTGAAAAACCGGCTGTCGAAGACGAAAACGAAAATGGTCCGGTTGATGATACGCCGGAGTTTTCAACCGAAAATATCTCGTTCGGCAGAACGAAGCGCAAACGCGTCCGGTAGCTGTGCTACAGCAGGAACGGAAAACGGCGGATTCTCTACAACCGGTGATTCCTGCTCCCGCCGGAGTTGCTGATTGGACCGCTCCGCCACAGGGGCATTACTGTCTGCAGGAAACCGGAACTTCCCGCCCGTATCTCCCATATATCAGACATGGAAACTTATTGACCTTTGGGGCCGATTCTGCATTAATTTTGGCAGGAGTGTGCATTAATGAACAG
>JAOUEU010000315.1 GCA_029858555.1 Candidatus Zixiibacteriota bacterium | reverse complement strand
AAGATGTACTCGTAACACTTACTGTCGGCGTAGTCAAAGTAGCTCTGGGGTGGTTCGAACCATCCTTCAGTAAGCTCATCGGCAAACAGCTTCACATCGAAGCGCGGCTTTCCGAACCAGAGCACCTCGCCGGGCATGCTGTATTCGCCGTACTGATTCTCGTTGGCCGGAATGTCGGCGTGGATGCTGAGTGTAAAGCTTACGTCCGTGGAATCATTGTTCGGCAGATGGTCGTGGTACCAGGATCCCCACACATGCACTTCGTAAAGCGCTCCGGGCTGGGTGCACAGGAAATCATCCGCCAGCAGGTACGCGGGACCTTCGACCGGTACGTACGCAGTGACATCCATGCCGGCAGAGGTCAGGTCAGGCAGTTGCTGCCACTTGGGAAGATTGGTCGGTTCTACACAGGCGTCGTCAAAACCGTCCCCATCATTGTCGCCCAGGCAGGACTGTGCCCCGAGCGTCGACGGAACACCGCCCATCTCGTCGCAGCAGAGCGGGTCGTACATCTCGCAATTGGCGCCGCCGTCCAGACAACACGGTTCCGGAGCGGTGCAAACGGAACCAGCTCCCTGCGGCGTGCCGGCCAGTTCGTTGACGCAGCACAGCGCGTCGGCATTGATACAACCGCCATCAGGCAGACAGCAGGCCTCCATGCCCTGACACGTAGTGCCGACACCCTCAAACGTGCCCTGCATCGCCAGACAGTCCGTCGCGGTGACCTCGGTGCAGAGCAGGGCGCCGCTGCCGGTCGGGTCATAGAAACAGCACGCGCCCACCTCCTCGCTCTCACCCGTGATCACGAAAGAGAGGTCAAGAGACTGCACGCATGCGTGAGAAATGATCCCCTTGCCAATCTCGACATTTTCCCCGCGGATGTCAACCGACACCCACTCGGGGTTGTAGTCGCGGAGAGTGAACTTCTGTGTCACCGGACCTTCGAAGTTCTGCCCGACAAAGATAATCTGCCGCCCGATGTAGCTGTCGGCGCCGGGATCGGTCGGTAGCGGCGGCCGCCGGTCACCGGGTGGATTACCCTCCAGAGACCAGAGGTCCGTGGACCAGTTGGCCGCAACCTCGACATAGGAATCCAACTCCGAGTTCACCTTGGTAATGCCAAACGAATAGACGATCTGCTTGGCCCGATCATAGGTGAAGGGATGGTCATAGAACCAGATGTTGTACCACTCGGTCTGGGGGTAATAGTACCAACCCTCGCCCCAGAATCCGGTGCCCCCCCCTCCGCCGAAAGTGCCATCCTCATTAAGAGTAGCCCAGAAAGTATTTTCGATCGGCTCTTCCGGCTCGAACATATCGGTCCACATGGGGGGAACTACTCCCATGTTGCTCCATGCGGCATCATCGTTCCAGTGGTTTATGGACGACTTCCAGCCCCAGATCGGCTGGGGTGCGCCCGGCACTTCCTCTACAACGGCTGAGATTTTCAGCCAGTAAATCGTTCCCTCCTGCTGCTCGAAGGGGTCCTGAACCAGGGAGGGAAGGTCAAATATGTTATACTGGAAGTAGGCTCCGTGGTCACCGGGTACGATTATCGGTGGATCCGCCGAGGGGTCAAACCAGCCCTCAGTGGTCGACGGGTCAATCGCCATCGGGATGAAAGAGCTGATCTCCCAGTATCTGAGCTGGGCGCCCGGCATGCTGTATCCTAACGCGCTCTGCTCAGCAGGAATATCGCTGTGAATGCTTATAATGAACCAAAGGATATTCCCGACATCACCGACGCCGTCACCGGTGACGTCTCTCCAGGAACCCCAGAAGTGGAGATCGGTGATCAACCCGGTGCCGGAGCACCGCCAATCGTCCGCCAGGACAATCGGGAAGGTCGCGTTCACGTCCCATCCGGCCTCATCGGGCAGTTGTGGGAAATGCATTTTGTGGCCATCACCCGGAGCCCAGTCCGCCGCCGCTGGCATAGCCAGCAGGCACATCGCCCCGACAGCGACCGCAACTACATACAGAATTTTCCGCATCAAACACCTCCTCAAAAATCTTATTCCGGCGCGGGTCGGAGGCTGGTGGCGGTTAGCCGAGTACGTGACATAACCTGGCAGTGCGAACAGAAGATTTTTTTATCCGACCAGTCGGCCCTTCGCGCGCCGCTTGGAAAACGCCCGGGGGTTCTGCTGTCCCCAAGCAGCTAATTGCTTACAGTTGTCCCGTGTCTTGCCACCTCCTCCCAAAAATGGATCAAGATCGATTCCCGCGAATCGCTGTGTTCAGTGTATCGTTAGGTATGTAACCACGTCAATGAGCGTCAACAACCCGTATGTCCCAACTGTCTGAAAATCGCCGGTGATGCGGCAGATGCGTGATAGTCTATAACTTAAAATACTATTCCTTAAAGACTTGTCAAGCCTTTTCCCCCCGCGGGTCGGCTCCGCTCGGTCGCATCAAAACAGGTGAAAAAGAAAGCGGCCACCTTCGATTTGAAGGTGGCCGCAAGATATTCCCGGATATGCTCTTATCTAGTAAGGACAGACTTTCGGAGCCGGTCCCGGCGGGATACCGAACAGGTATGCCAGGATATAGGAAACATCGGAGACGTTGACTTTCTCGGTCAGATCACCGTTGGCATTACCTTCCTCCCAGCATGGCGGAGGCGGGCCGATCGGAATGCCGAACAAGTAGGTCGTGAGATAGGTTACGTCAGAGATGTTAACCTTGTCGAGGGCGTCGCCGTTGGCGTTACCCCTGATTACCAGACAGCACCAGGTCTGGATGTTGCCCGGCTGGCAGGTGCAATCCACCGGGGCGGGACCGCCGCTGTAGACGTAAGCGGTCAGGTAGTGTATATCGCCCCAGTCGATGTCGCAGTCACCGTCGACATCACCATCCGAGAGGTAAACAGGCGCGGGGCCGCCGCCGCCCATATAGTTGGTCAGGTACAGAACATCCGTGCCGTCAATGTCATCATCGCCATCGACATCACCCGGGTGCTGCAGGGCGCAGGTATCGGCCACCTCGCACGCATCACCGACACCATTGGCATCGCTGTCGGCCTGTGTCGGGTTATAGACGAACTGGCAATTGTCGTCACAGTTCGTTGTCTGACCGCCGGTACACGGCGCATCGCCGATGGTACCGCTGGCATCACCGTCGTCCAGGATGCCGTCGTTGTCATCATCGGGATCGCAGACATCGCCCTGGGCGTCGCCGTCGTTATTGGCCTGGTCCGGATTATGGTCGTTCGGACAGTTGTCGTCAGGGCACGTGTTGGCCGGGTAACCCGGATTGCCGTACCCGTCGCCGTCGGTGTCGGTACACGGGTCACAGACATCACCAGAGCCGTCGCCGTCAGCATCTTCCTGACCAGGGTTGAAAATGGTCGGGCAGTTGTCATCGGCGTCAGGGATACCGTCACCATCCTGATCATCTTCCAGGGCCGGGCAGATCACCAGGGCCCACTCGACAACCGTGTGGATTGCCAGGCCGTTGGACGGCACCGGATCAGTGTCCGGATC
>JAOUEU010000314.1 GCA_029858555.1 Candidatus Zixiibacteriota bacterium | reverse complement strand
GCCGTATTCCGAGGCGGCCATGGCTTATGTGAATATCAACGGTTTCGAGGAGGCCACCAAGCTGTTTGAAGAAGTGCTGGCCATACCGTACGAGCCGAGAGACATCTACTTCTACTACGGGAAGTCGCTGTGGGGAATCAGGGACTATGTCAAGAGCGGAGACGTGCTGGTCAAACATCTGGGGTGGGTGGAGGCCCAGGAGAGTGACAATCCCTCGCGCGTCAATGACGCCGAGTTATACCAGCTTCTCGGGGACAGCTATTATTACCGCAAGCCCAATGATTTCGCTTTGGCGATCAAGTACTACTCGAAATCTATCGCGATTTCGCCCGAGCAAAAACGGATACTTCAGAATATCGCCGTCGCCTATCACAGCATGAAGAGCTACCGGCAGGCGATCGAGTATTACAATCGGCGTATAGAGTTGGGGATCGATTCGGCCTCGGCCTCGATTTACAAGAATGCCGGCTACTGCGCCCTGAACATCGCCAACAACGAAGGCGGCAGCGACGACATGGAACTGGAGGAAGTGGAGGAGGACGTCGAGGCCGCGCCGGTCGGAGATGCCGATGTCAACTATTACCAGGTGGCCGCGAACTTCATGGAAAAATATCTTCAATACGAACCCGTTGATGCCAAAGTGCTGATGATGATGGGCAATACGTACCTGTTTCAGCTGGCCGATTGTTCCAACGGCGTAAAATACTTCGAGCAACTGCTGGCAGTAGAGCCGACCAGTTGTGATGCCAAAAAGGCTCTGGGGTATGCGTATTTCGGAGGCGTTTGCACGAAGAATTACACCCGGGCTCTGGGGTATCTTTCAGATGCCTACAGCTGCATTACCAAGACCGGCGATGCCTGCTCGGATGCCGACCTGATTCTGTGGATTGCCCAGTGCTATCACTTGAGGGCGGCCGATAAGGAGAAGGCGGAGGCCAAGGACGACTTCCGAAATGCCAACGAATGGTATCACAAGGGGAAAAAATGCAATCCCACCAACCCGGCCTTTGACGAAGGCATCAAGCAAACGCAGTTTGAGTTCTAATATCATGGTGTAGGCTTTGGAATCTTTTTGGGAATGAGGACTCTGAATGGCTGAAGAGGACAAGAAGAATACTTCCGAAAAACGAATAACCGAGAGCCAGCGATTCAAGTTTATTGGATTCGAAGTGTTTCCCGGTAAGGTCAAGGACCTGTTTAAATCCGAATCCGAGAAATCAAAATGGGTTGAATCTGTCGTCAAAAGACGCGAAAAAGGTGATATTCTCCGCGAGCAGTGTACTCTGCTGGAGGACCGTGTCACCGTAGGTGACCGGGTGGTCATGGTGCTGGCTTGCGCAGCGATACTGATGGCCCTGTTCCTGCCATGGTACTCGGCTTACAATGTCATCGAGGAGACGGTACCGATAGTGGCGGAGGAAGTGGCCGCCGACAGCCTGGTGGCGGACAGCGCGGCTCTGGCGGCGGTTGGTGACTCCCTGAAGGTGGGTGCGACTGTCGGCGGCGCGCCGGCACCGGCGGCCGACACGGCTGCCACGGCCGGCCGCACGCTTCCGACCAGGGGTTCCGAGAGTGAGGAAATCATCTACGGCATGAAAGCCCAGAAGAAGGTGCACAAAGAGTTCTCGCGTCTGTCGGGGCTGGGTTCGTTTATCGCTCTGGGTTCGGTCGGCTCGATGGTCTTTTCGTCGGGCTTCGTGCTGGTGATTACAGCGGTAGTGCTGCTGGTCTACACTCTCCTGTGCATTCTTCTGCCGCTGTACACGCTGTACGGCATGTTCGGACTGAAGGGCGATGTCGACCAGAAGGCGCTGCAGCTCAAGCGTATCGTGAGATTCAACTGGATCCCGGTCATAATGTTTGCGGTCATATTCGTACTGTCGTTTTTTGGCGGTCAATACGGCTTCGAACCTTCGGCCTACTTTGCCAGCATCGGCGCCAGTTATGGCCCCGGGGTTTTCCTGGACTCCTTGTCCTGGGGGATAATTATCACGATGAGCGCCTTCATTTTGATAGCCGTAAAAGGTATTGAAATTTAATTTTCATATTTTTGGAGGATATTTCAAGTGGTCAAACAAACAATATTTGTGACACTCAACGCTCTGGTAGCCTTTGCGATTGGTTTTGGCTTGTGGTATGGCGTGTTCAGGACGTCGGATATGCCGATTGTACACTCCATCTACCAGGGCGGCCCCCTGGTGGTGCTGCTGATCATGATTCTGATCATGCTTATGGTGTTCGTGGTGGAGCGCTATTTCTCGTTGTACTCGGTGGCCAAGGGCAAAAGTTCCGTGCAGGTTTTCTTCAAGAAGCTGGTGACCCTGATCCAGGCCAACGATTACGACGGCGCTCTGGCTGCCTGCGATAAGCAGCGCGGCACAACGGCCAACGTGTTAAGGGCCGGCATCGAGCGTTATCGCGAAGTCAAAGCAGATGCCGCCATGAACGGAGAGAAGAAGATACAACTGACACAGACGGCCATCGAGGAAGCCAACGCGCTGGAAGGTCCGCTTCTTGAGCGCAACCTGATCGCGCTTTCGACGATCGCCTCGATCGCTACCATGGTCGGCCTGCTGGGGACGACCATCGGCATGATCCGTGCCTTTGCGGCCACCGGTAATGTTGAGGGCGGTGTTATCGACGCCCAGCAGTTGGCTGTCGGTATTTCCGAGGCGCTGGTCAACACGGCCGGCGGTCTTCTGTCGGGTATCCTGGGCATATTCTTCTATAACTTCTTCGTGAATAAGGTGGATGCCTTCAACTACACGACCGACGAAGCCACCTTTGAAGTTCTGCAGATTCTGAAAGAGAAAGAAGGAATGTAAGCAATGGCGGTTAAGAAAAAACGCCGCATCGCCATCCGCATCGATATGACGCCAATGGTGGATATCGCCTTTCTTCTGCTGATATTCTACATGGCGACGACGCAGTTCAAACCGCCGGAAGCCCGGGCCGTCGAGCTGCCGCAGTCCCATTCGATGATTGAGTTGCCGGACAAGGATATTATCAACATCACGGTGACCAAGTACGATTCGATATACGTGGACTACATCATTAAGCACACTGTGAATATCGACGGTGCGGATGTGGATACGAAGGCTCGCGTCGTGCGGACCGCCGACAAATACAACGTTTCGGTCGAGATTAACAAGGCGCGGGCCAAGAACATCCGGGCTTTGATTGTCATAAAGGCCGATGCCAAGGCCAGTTACGGGGTGATGGGGGATGTCATGAAGTCGATGCAGGAGAACGGCCTGGAGCGCTTTTTGATAATCACCGATCCGGAAGTGGATCTGGATGCGCCGGCCTGAAGCGCGGTAGGGGCCGGGTCCCGGCGTTTTGGGACGGCCGAGAAAAATTGGGATTTTTGGAAAGATTTCCGGGCTGGTTCGTTATATTATATAGAGAGCTATGAGAGGAGAGTGATTGATAGATGGCCGGTGATGTTGTCGAACGGGCCGCAAAATCAGGCAAGAAAGGTTTACGAAGACCGAAGAGAAGAATCTC
>JAOUEU010000313.1 GCA_029858555.1 Candidatus Zixiibacteriota bacterium | reverse complement strand
CCCTCATCCGTAGCGCGGACAAAACACCCTTCACCGACGATCAGTCCCGCCTGGTGGGCATCCTGGCCTCGCAGATGGCTCACATCCTGAGCAACGCCAGACTGCTCGAAGAGTTGGCGCGCAAGAACGAGCTGCTGGAATTGTCGAGCAAAAAACTAACAGAGGAGAATGCCCAGCTGCGCAGCGAAGTGAGCGCCGGCTTCGCGTTCGAGAATATCATCGGTAAATCACCGGTCATGAAAAAAGTGCTTACCCTTACCTCCAAGTTCGCGGTCACGGACTCGCCGGTGTTGATAACGGGCGACACGGGTACCGGCAAGGAACTCATAGCCCGCGCCATTCACTTCAACAGCGGGCGCAAAGAGAGACCGTTTGTCATCAAGAACTGCGGCGTCAGGACGGAGTCTTTGCTCGAATAAGAGTTGTTCGGTCACGTCAAAGGTTCCTTCACCGGAGCCGACCACACTAAAACCGGCCTCTTCAAGGAAGCCGACGGCGGCACCATATTCCTCGATGAAATCGGCGATGCTCCCCTGTCGACCCAGGTAGCCATCCTGCGAGTCATCCAGAGTGGTGAGATTCGTCCCGTCGGATCGACGAAGACCGAATACGTCGACGTCCGCGTGATATCGGCCACCAATAAGAACCTGCACGAGGAGATCGGGCGCGAGAGGTTCCGGGAGGATTTGTACTACCGGCTGAGCACATTTACCATCGAACTTCCCCCGCTCTGCAATCGGGCGGAAGATATTCCCCTGTTAGTGCATCACGTGCTCAAGAAGATGCGCGTCAAGGTCAGCAACGAGAACCTGTCATTGGCGCCTGCGGCCATGGAGGCCCTGACAAGATACGCCTGGCCGGGCAACGTCCGCCAGCTGGAAAACGAAATCGAAAGGGCGGCCGTCGTGTGCGACACCAAAGGTATCATCGATCTGACGGACCTCTCACCGGAGGTACGCCAATCTGCGGGAAGCGGCTCGCCGCCGGGTCGGTTGCACGGTTCGTTGAGGGATAGCGTTGAAAGTCTCGAACGCGACCTCATCAGCGCTGCTCTTGCCGAGCATGAAGGCAATATACTGCAAACGGCGAATGCCCTGGGATTGACACGCAAGGGGCTCAAAGACAAAATGACGCGCTACGGTATCAGCGGCGGCCAGTCGTAGACAAGATCACGATCACAATAGAAAGCGGCATATCACGCAGCGCGGCCCAGCAGCTGCTGAAAGCGGGGGTGCTCTCGGAGCGGAATCCACAGCGGATCGAGCTTCAGGTACGGCACAGATACAAACCCTGGTATGGAGAGCAGAAACTCCAGTTGCTCGACGGCGGCTTCGTACTCGCCGAAGATCACAAATACTTCGGCCAGGTTGACGATCAGGAAAAGCGCATCAAAAGCGTCCCGGGAAGTGGGCAGCAGTTCGGCGCCCTTCATGGCGTGAAACACTGCCTGCTCTTTTTGCCTGAGGCCGGCCCAAGCCAGGCCGAGTTCACTGTTGAAGCGCGCGTCGTCCGGGCGCTGCTTCACACGCACCTCGAGGATTTGCCGAGCCGAGTCGGAATAGGCGGCCTCCGCCGCTGTGTACCCCAGCAGCCGATTCATGCGGGCGCCCTCCAGATAATAAGAGACCGAGTCCAGATCCAGCGTGATTTCTCCGAGCACTTTTTGGAAATCCGGTTCAATGATGCGAACCAGCCACCAGTAGTACCGCGAGGCTTTCATGTCAGCTTCGGGCGGCGCCTCTGCCAGAACCCGGCGCGCCGCGCCCAGATCGCCTTTGTCAAAAATGTGCAGCCAGGCCTTGTAGAGATAGGGCAGGGACCAGGTCGGGGCCAGGTCAATGGTTCTGTCGATATAGACTTCGGCGTCCGCGAACCGGCGCATCAGGCCGTAGGTCAGGCCGACATCGAACGTCTTCAGATGCGAGCGGGGATCGAGGTGTGAGGCCTTGATGAAATTCACGACCGCTGCGCTCAGGTCGGCCTGCCGCCGCTCGACGGCCGCGATGGCGCTGTAAAGGTCGGCGTTGCTGGGGCGGCTGGCCAGCGCCAGTGAAAATTCTTTGAGAGCGTTTTCGTAATCCAGACTGCAGTGATAGTAGCAATAACCAAGGGCCAGGTGCCCCTCTACCAGTTCCGGATCCAGTCCCAGGGCTTTGTTGGCCATCTGCCAGGCCTCCCGGCGACGCCAGTCGGCTCGGTCAAAGTACTCCCAGTACATACTCTCATGCCCGCGCGAAAGCATGGCATAGGCAAGGGCAAAAGTGGTATCCGCAGCGACCGCCCGTTCAAACATCCGAATGGCCATCTCGATATCGTCCTTATCCCAGCTCCGGTTGAAGTAATCGCTGCCCCTCAAATAGTAGTCATAGGCTTCAAGACTTTTCGTCGGGACAGCCGCCAGAGCCAGGCGATCATCTTCGCGAATGGCAATATTGAGTGCCCTGGTGACGTTCTGGGCGATCTCCGATTGGAGGGCAAATATGCCGCCCAGCACGCGCTCGTAGCTGTCGGCCCAGAGATAGGAGTCGTCGGCGACTCTGACCAGCTGGGCGTTGATTTTGACCCGACTGGTGTCCGGTGTCTTCTCCCAGTAGATTGAACCCGTCAAAACGTAGGTCGCCCCCAACTCGTCTCCGATCGCGCGAAGCGTCTTTCGGCTGTTTTTGTACAGCATGGAGCTCGTACGCGATATGACTCCAAGGTCACCAAATTTGGCCAGATGTGTTGTAATGGCGTCGGTCATGCCGTCGGAGAAATACTCGTGTTCCGGCGGGCCCAGGTTTTCGAACGGCAGGACCGCCAGCATCTGCTTCTCCGGCACAACCGTCTGGCGCTGCTCAAACAGCCGCGGCCACGACAGCGCCAGCACAACGATCACCGTAACCATCAGGCCGCCGATGTACAGGTACCGGCCACGGGGGAACCGTTTGCGGCCAGCCGGGACGTACTCCTCTCCCACTTTTCGCAGATCTCCGATAACGTCGGCGGCCGTCTGATAACGGCGGGAGACATCCTTCTCCACCAGACGGGCTATTATATCCGCGAGCCTCGGCGGAACATCAGCCCGCAGCAGGTTGACCGGTTTCGGGGTGTCATTGACGATGGAGTACATCACGGCCGCTTCATACTCACCCTCAAAAGGCAGTTGGCCGGAAACCATCTGATACAGCACGATCCCGAGGGAAAAGAGATCGGAGACCGTCGTTACCTCTCTGCCGGTAATCTGTTCCGGCGACAGGTACTTGAGCGTTCCGAGCGCAGAGTCGGAGCGGGTCAGGCGTGGGTCACCCTCGGCTCGGACCAGTCCGAAATCGAGAATTCTTACACGGCCCGTGCGGTCGACCGCAATATTGCCCGGTTTTATGTCGCGGTGAATCAGTCCTGCGGCGTGGGCCTCTTTCAACCCCTGGCATATCTGAATGGCTATGTCGATAATGTCTTCGGTGGCCATCTCACCGCTCTGCATAACCTCCTCCAGCGATAAGCCTTCTATATATTCCATGACGAAAAACGGCCGGCCCCGGT
>JAOUEU010000312.1 GCA_029858555.1 Candidatus Zixiibacteriota bacterium | reverse complement strand
TTGATAAGGGCTATCAAGCCGATCACCAGGAAGGCAGCGTTGACACCCCAGGCGGCCAGTTCCTTGGGGATTTTCTCGTTGTAGCCGGCCGACTGCAGCATCCGAAAGAGTACAAAGTAAATAAGAGACATCAACGCGCCCGCTGCAAACGAGACGGCAATTCCGCCGCGACGCGGATTGGAGGCAAAGGGAATGCACATCAGGACAACCACCACCGATGCCAGGGGGTAGGAATATTTGAACTCGAGATCGACCGCTTCCCGGATATACGGTCCCCCGGTGCGTTTCATCAGATCGATATAATCCTTCAGCTCGTCAAAGCCCATATCCTCGGGTTTGCCGATTTTTCTGGCAAAATCGGCCGGCTTTTCCTTGATGTCATTTAATTCCAGGGTGTCGAACTGGTGGAAAGTTTCAGTCGCGGCATCATCGAAATCCCGGACCACGCCGTCCAGGGCCAGCCAGCGAAAATCGCGGTAGAGCAAATTTTCGGCCGTGATAATCTGGCTCAGGCGGTTGCTCCTGGTGCGGTATACTTTTACATCCTCCCCCTGCGAGCGCTCCACGTTGAAGGAACCGACCGTATAGAAGTAGCCGGGGCTGATCTGGCGATAGATATTCTTGGCGCGAGTTTTGACCGATACGGATTTCTTTTCGATGGTGAACTCTTTTATCTCCAGACGCCTCTGGTTGGCCGGCGGGAAGACATACTCGTTGTAATAGAAGTGCCCCACAGCGATCAGCGCGGTCACCACCAGAAACGGAAGCGTGATCCGGTATAACGAGATGCCCGAGGCCTTCATCGCCAGTATTTCGTTCTTGCGGGAGAGAATAGAGACGGAAAACAGCACGGCCAGAAAGACAAACATCGGCATAAACGATTTTATCACCCATCCCCCGAAATACAGGTAGTATTCGAGGATGCTCAAAAGCGGCACCTGGTGGTCGATAAAGTCGCGTAATTCCTCGACCACGTTTATGACGATGATGGTCAGGCCGATGGCCACGATTACGACGAACAGGGATATGAAAAAAGATTTCAAAAGGTAGATGTCAATTCTTCGGATCATCATTCATCCGCCGATAGTTCTGAAAAACGAGAAAACCGGTTTTTCCGTGACCACCACGTAGAGCAGGTACAGACCCACGGTACCGAGTAGAATGTTGGCACCCCACATGGCCCAGAAAGGCGAGACAATGCCCCGGTCGGCCAGGTCTTCCCCACCGATCAGAAAGGCCCAGTAGATGACGAACATGACGATGGAAATACCGATGGCCATCGCCATCCCCCCCCGCTTCGACATAACCCCCAGGGGAGCGCCGATCAGGATAAAGGCCAGCGAGGCTGTCGGGATGGAGTATTTCTTGTAGATCTCAATCATATACTTGTTTTTGACTCGTTCCTGAGCCTCAATCTGCCGGGCGGTGCGCTCCACCTGCTGGTTGAGCGCAGAGGCCTGCTGACGGACGGCCGCGAGCGCCACGGAATCCGAGACAGCCTCACCCGAGTCACCGACAAAACTGTCCGAGAAAAGACCGGCAAAGCTGGTGGACAGTTGCGTGCTGATTTTCTCCTGAAACGGTGCGATGGCGTTTTCGGCCTGGGTTACCTGCTGTTTCATCTGAGATATGGGCATCTCGCGGTCGGTTCGATAATCACTGTCAGTGCGGACCAGCTCCGACGACGTTCCCGCGATATTGATTATCTGCTCCTGGAAATCGACCTTGCGATAATTGTCGGGCTCCTTGGTGTCTAAAGAGTGGACTTCGCCGTTGTAAAGCGTGAATTGCATATTCCGGCCGCCATCGGTCATTTTCAGGTAGCCGTACTCGGCTACGACAATCCTCGGCTTGAACTTGTCCTTGGTTTCTGTGATGCGAACGCCTTCCACGCGGGACGTGGAGTGGTCAATGCGGTCTATCAGAACGAGGTATCCGGGTATATCGGATATAAAAACGCCTGATTTAAAGACCAAGGTGGGTCGCATCACCGAGATATCTCCCCACAGGAGGCGGGCTTTTTTGTTCAAGTCCGGCAGTACACGGTCGTTGAACTCAATCATCAGGCCGCTGATCACGCCGCCGGCTATAAGGACCGGCACCAGCACTCGGAGAAGATTGACCCCGGAGGCTTTCATGGCGGTGATTTCGAAATCAGATGTCAGCCGTCCAAAGGCCATCAGCGTGGCCACCAGCACCGACATGGGCACCGAAAGGGCCAGCATCCAGGCCAAGTTCAGGGCGATGAGTTCGAAAACCACCGCGAAAGACAGATCCTTGTCAATGACATGGTCTATTATCTTGGGCACGTAATCGATAATCAGCAGAAAAGTGATGGTGAAAAAGGCGAAGAGGAACGGGGCGATATGTTCTTTCAGAATGTAACGGCTTAAAATAGTCATAACTTCAGGCTAATATATTACTTATACCCGGCTATGCCAAGATTATATTCAAACCGGCATGCTCCCGGATCAGTTCGGCGGGGGCTGCCGGCCGGGCTGCCGGCGATTGCTTCGAAAAAGGCTCTGCCAAGCCATTTGCTTACTCGGCCCAATCCTATTATAATTGACGATAATGGACAACAGGAGAATCAAGGATTTCGTCACCGGGGACAAGGTAACAGCCTTCTTTTCCGTCAGGAAAAAGGCCGTCCGCGAATACTACAAGGGGCAATTTGTCTCCCTCGAGCTGGGCGACAGCAGCGGTCGCATGGGCGCCGTCTTTTGGGAGCCGGACCAGTTTGCCCTGGACGAGTTAGCCGAGGGGATGGTTGTCAAGGTGGCGGGTGTTGTCGGCGAGTACCAGAACAAGGCACAACTGACGGTCATCCGTCTCCGCCTGGCGAAGGAGGATGAATACCAGCTCGAGGATATTCTTCCCCATTCACCCCAGCCGGAAAGCGAGCGCCGCGCCCGCATCATGACCCTGACCGAAAAGATTGAAAACAGCTATATTGCCGCCCTCGTGAAATCGTTCTGGGAGGACGAGAAGTTTCTGAACGATTACCTGAAGGCCGCCGCCGGGAAACTCTGGCACCATGCCACCGTCGGCGGGCTTTCGGAGCATTCGGCCAACGTCGCCGAACTGGCTCTGCGCGTGGCGTCCGGCTATGATTTTCTCGATAAGGACCTGCTTATTTTCGGCGGTTTGTTCCATGACGCCGGGAAAATGACCTCCTATTCGCTGGGCACCATGATCGACTACACCGACGAAGGCCGCCTGGTCGGTCATATCTGCATCGCCGACGAGTGGATCAATGAACGGGCCGGGAAAATCGAGAATTTCCCTTCCCGGTTGTTGATCAAACTGCGCCACATGATTCTTTCGCATCACGGCGAGTTGAGCTACGCCGCGCCGGTAGTGCCGCAGATACCGGAGGCGTTCGTCCTGTACTACTGTGACGAGATCGACAGCAAGATGGGAGCCATCGAGCGCATCCGCGAACGCCAGGGAGGGACCGGCTGGTCGGAGTGGGTCAAGATGCTCGAGCGGTACCTGTATTTCGGCGAGAAGGAAGAATGAACCCA
>JAOUEU010000311.1 GCA_029858555.1 Candidatus Zixiibacteriota bacterium | reverse complement strand
CGGTCAAAGTGGCCTCTGACACCGTGAAGCACGGGCCGGACCCGGTCCTTGGCAAGCGGCGTTTGAAGAGCCTGGCCAAACTCGCCAGGCACCACCGCACATGGACGACCATTTTCACAGCCCCGCGTCTGGCCGCTGCCGCAGCAATTTTTGTCATAGCTTCAGCGGGTCTGGCTCTGCTCCTAAACAATATGCCGGTAATGAGATTATCAAAAGAAGTTGCTTGGTCTGATGTTGCGACTAAATATGAGGTTGTAACTCAATCTAATGAACGCGATTTTGATGACTACCTGGGTCACTCTGAGTTTCCCGCAGACGCGCCTTCGCGAGGCAAGCAAACTACAGAAATCACTTTTACAGCAGGTAGTGCTTATGACCCAATGATTCGAGGTCCGGGGGTTGTGGATAGTGGGACAGTCATTAATGGGGAGATTTCGAATGACGGTAGCCTCTTCGCAAAAGCAAAAGAAGAAATCGGAGGGATTGCCGATGCACAAACATCATCTCCCCAAGGTTATGCTTACTTACCCCAAAAGCCAGATTCGGCTGAAAAATGGGGCTCCGGAAGCTCTTTTGAGGGCAAGCTGCATGGCGGAACTGCTTTAAGAGAAGGTCTATATTTCTATAATGCCCCAGAGGCCCAAAGTCAGGTATCTACGAGCAGTGGGACAGTCATGAATGACGAAAACTACTACGCCAAAAACAAAATCGGAGGGATTACCGGTGGACAACAATTCTTTTTCCATGGTTATGATTACTCGTCCCCTAAGACAGGTCCGATTGATAAATTGACTTGGGATAGCAAGCCACATTCGGGAATACGTGAGGGCGGTGGTGAAAGCGGCTCCTATGTTGGCGGTGGCTATGGTGGCATGGGCGGTTACGGTGGCGGCATCTACAGCTACAGCGGCCCAGGTGGGAAGGGCGGCGATGGTAGGGACGGCGGCAATGGTGTCATGAGTGGCGAGAGGCTCTTTGCCGGTTCTTATGATGGTGATATCGATTTTGGAAGCAAAGAAATCAACTGGTTCAGAGCAAATCCTGATGACCCTGCGGTTGTCGCCGATGGTATGGCCGTGGGTGGCAGAGTTGACTTCCAAAATGGCATTGCGACTGGCATTACAACAGATGGTTCTACTGTCAATATTATCGACAGTAGTTTCGACGTAGTAAGTAATGACGGTGCCCCGAGTACGGTTACCGTAGATGTAGGACGACCGTTCGCATTCACGAAACCTGATGCCCCTGGGGTTGACACCGGTGGTATACCCGTGGGTGGCAGTGAATTCTATAATGGCAAGGTGACCATCACTGACATGGATTTTAAAGGGAGCGGATTGAATTCACGTATCGACAGTTTCGGCGCATATATAGATAAAAACGGTGACCGGCGTCCGGTTGTTATAGACGAAATAAAGCCGGTCACAGTCACGGAACCCGAATTGACCCCGGCCCCACATCCAGCCCGACCGTCGCAGACAATGAAAGATTTATACGGCATATCCGAACCGCCTGGTATCAAGTTGCATACTGAAAGTGGGGAGTCACATATCGCGGCGGAGGACACAAAAATAACAGATACGTCGTTTAAAAACTTGTGGAGAGTGGAGGCACGAAGTCAAAGTGAAGCAGTTGTTAAAAAGTCAGACGAGGAACTGGTTGATATGGGCTATCATCACGTTCCCGAAAAGGCCAAGCCTGTCGAGCCGCCTGTCCCCGGTTTCCCCGGTTCCAACTTGGTCGAGCAAGGCCAGCGGCAGGGTGAGGTATCCAGAGAAACGGATGAAGCGGAGATCCCTTATAGTGCGGTGACATCCGGCACAGATTCAGAAAGATATATTGCAGATTTTTTGCGGTCGTCAGATAAGACTAAATCACTACTTAAGAAAGGGCAGAGCACAGATGATGTTTCTACGGCCCCTGTGGATGGGCCGGCCGACAAGGAAGAAAGTAGGCGCAGAAGAGTACCGATATTGGGAGACATACCATTAGTCGGCGGTCTGTTCAGAAGCGACCCAACGAAGCGGCCGTTGACCGAGGAAGAGAAAAAGCAGATTGTTGCGTATATTAAGACCAGGAAATTCCAGCCTGAAGGAGAGCCGGTTGAGGCGGAGTACGACATCATAAACCTCAGATACGTCGAGCCCAGCGTAGTGGAAGCTTTAGCAGAGGACGGTTTCAGGGATTTACCGGGGGGGCAATTTTCGCCGAAAGTCTTGATAGAGCCGACTCGGCAGAAGGGGCAGATAATTGTCTACGGTCGCAAGGACCAGAGAGAAGCAGTCAAGAAGATGGTCCAGGAAATCGATATACCGCGCCCCCAGGTACTACTTGACGTGAATTTAGTCACCACCGTGCGCACCGGGGAAGACGAACCTGATTTGCCTCCAGCCTCGCGTTTCAAGCTTGTGCCGGTAAATCCGTGGGTCATGTCTGAGCGTGATCCTCTTTCCACGTTCGCCCTCGATGTGGATACGGCCTCTTATACCCTGTGCCGGCGGTATATCCGCGGCGGCTTTCTGCCGCCGGCCGGTGCGGTGCGCATGGAGGAGTTTGTAAACTATTTCAACTACCAATACCCGCAGCGAACCAATCCCACATTCAAGGTCCACGCTGAAGCGGCCCCCTCGCCATTTGCCCGCACAGACCAGAACCTGACACTGCTTAAAATCGGTGTGAAGGCCCGCACGATTGGTCGCGATCAACGTAAGGCGGCCCACTTGATCTTTGTCGTGGATGCCTCGGCATCGATGGGGCAACCTGACCGTCTGCCGCTTGTTCAGCAGGCCCTGGGGCTGTTGGTAAACAAGCTCTCTGCGGTTGACCGTGTCTCTCTGATAACCTGTGCGAGTGAGGCACGTCTGCACCTGGAGACGGTCCCGGCCCGCGAGCGTGACAGAATCCGCCAGGCCATCAACGCCATCCAGCCGGCTGGGTCCACAAATCTATTGGCCGGGCTGAAGCTGGGCTACGCCACGGCACGACGGTCATTTGCACCGAAACAGATCAATCATGTGGTGCTGTGCTCCGACGGTGTGGCCAACGTGGGTCAGACCGAAGCCGAGGCGGTCCTTGAGGAGGTGGCTGAAGACCGAAAACAGGGCATCACTATCACATGCGTTGGTGTGGGATACGGCTCCTATAATGATGCCTTTATGGAGGCCCTGGCCAATCGTGGCGACGGCAGTTATATGTTTCTTGATTCAGCCCGACAGGCTCACCGGGTCTTCGTCAGGCAGTTGGCGGCCACATTGCAGACGGTGGCCAGGGATGCCCGTATTCAGGTCGACTTCAATCCGAATCGTGTTCGACGTTATCGCCTGATTGGATACGAGAATCGGGACATAGAAGACAAGCGTTTCCGTGACGATACAATCGACGCAGGCGAGGTCGGTTCGGGCCAGTGTTCCACGGCCTTGTACGAACTGGAGCTGATAGGCCAATCGTCAGCGGATCAGCAGGATGACCTGGGTACTGTATTCGTACGCTATCGTGACGTCGGAACAGGCCAAATAGAGGAAATCTCCAGCCGCTTGGG
>JAOUEU010000061.1 GCA_029858555.1 Candidatus Zixiibacteriota bacterium | reverse complement strand
CCGGGGTGTAGAGAATCTTGTGGCCTGCAATAACCCTTACGTTGCCCTCCGACAGGAACTCCCATTGTGACTCCGTGTCATGCACACTTCCGTCGGGCCATACCTGCTGGCCAAGAAAAATCAGGACTGAATCCTGCAAGCTTACGGTGCCAGTGCCCACATATCCGTTTGACGTCATCGCTAGGAAAGTGACTAGGTTCTTTGCACGATCAAAGTAGTATATATTTCGTCGTGTCATATCTGAGCTGCTCGACGACCCGTTCATTTGGACCGCTGCGCCGTCCAGAATCGGCTCCCAATTCATATAGAGAGTCATTGATTCATCATCGTCTTCGAAATGACCTTCCCACTGTTTGCCGATGAGATCTTCAAAGATGCTCAGGTTTGTGTCCAGTACCGGACCGTTGGCCATTGCACTAGTCGACGCAAAGATAATCACACATGCCATTGCTATGCAGTTTGATTTTAGCATAACTCTCATTCCTCATGTAGGGTTTATTCCAGCCTCAAATACGACGAGACCGCTGCCCGAGTTCCGTGTTTTCCCCGGTCTATCCGAATATTCGAGTTGCATCTAGTCTGACTGGCTGGCCGAACATCTGGTGGACGGCGTTAATAACAGCCGGTACTCTTTGCGATCCCACACTAGATATGTGCTGAAGAACAGATAGTGTTTCTGAAAGAGAGCCCAGAAAAAATGGTCACAATTTGGTCACAATAGGGTGTAAGTCCTTGTGCCACAACGCAAGTATGGGGTTCGATTCCCCCCACCTCCACCAATATAAGCCGTTACAAATCAACGGGTTGCCTGCCGGACGGGGGTATTATACCCCCCACCGCTCAATTTGTAAGTCTATATCCCCCAATAGCACCGAATAACGCGAGACCGTTATGGTCACAGCCGAGCATACCCCAATTTAAGTTGCAGCACAGAGCACTTTTTTCTTTTTTGTAAAGTGAAGCCAATATCCGAATGAGGATTCATGCCCATGGCAGTTCGCAGGGCAAGTCTTCGAAACAGACGTGCGAAGCGCGATAGATACGGCAGGTCCCCATTTGACTTAAGAGGAGAGGTTCCCATATGAAAACTCGAAACCAATTCTTGGTAGCAGGGATGGCGCTTATGCTGTTCGTCATCGGTTGCACGTCTTCTGCAATTCAGCAGGCGGAGAAGAACAAGCAATTTTTCACTCGGGGTATTGAGGCGATCAATAACAGAAATTGGGATGCACTTGATGATTTAGTTGCTCCCAATTATGTCCGTCACTGTCAGGCCACACCTGACGTGACCGTAAACAGCCTAGAAGATTTCAAATCGTTCTTGAAACAGGACGCGGCAACGTTTCCTGATTCACGCATTACCATCGACAAGATTGTTGCGGAAGGTGACTTGGTTGCTTTTTACTGTACTTATGTTGGAACTCAGAAGGGGCAAATGGGACCGCTTCCGCCATCAAACAAGCAGATGGCCCTGGAGTTTGCCGGTGTTCACCGTGTCGCGAATGGCAAGCTCGTGGAAACGTGGTTGACCTGGGATAACGTGGCGGCCTTGACGCAGTTGGGGCATTTGCCACCACCGGAGCAGCAGACAAGTAACTAGTGGCATACGATTGGCACCCTGTTCCATAACATCAGGTACATTTCTACCTGTCAGGCGAAGTTGAGGTCGAAACATCTGATGGAGAAGTCCATCGAATCGGAGCGGGATGTAATCATAGCGGTCGTAAAGTTCTCTGATCCAGGTGACTAGATAGGACAAGGAGCTCCCAAGGAAGCACAGAAAAACGGTCACAATTTAGCCACAATATTCCGTAAGTCCTTGTGCGGCAACGCGAGTATGGGGTTCGATTATCCCCCCTCCATTTCCATAACTTTTTATTATACAATAGATTACCAGGAAGAGGAGCTCTGAAGCCCGCCCCTTGATATTTCCAAGCCCATAAATAGCAGTAAACTCGAATACCCGGCAACGAAGAACGTCAGAATATGGTCACCCTCTATTTCACCTAAGCCTGGAGTAATTCGACCAACTTCGTGCGGATTTACTCGATCGCCGATACCATGAACTCTCGCTGCCAGTTGAAATCGGTTCCTTTCACGTCCAAAAAAACTATCTTGTAATAGGCGTTTGACAACAGGCGGGGTCACATCCGCCACAAACCGGGATATTGTCGATCGTGCCAGACAGCGACTCAAACGACATCACCCGATCGCATGTTCAACTCGCACCCGGCAGCATAATCGGGCATTATCGCATCATCGAGCGCATCGGTGCCGGCGGGATGGGTGAGGTCTACCTGGCCGAAGACACCCAACTCAATCGCAGGGTCGCCTTGAAATTCCTCCCTCCGCATCTATGCCAGGACGCCGACTGCCGCGCCCGGTTCAAGCGGGAGGCGCAGGCAATCGCCAAGTTGAACCACCCCAACATCGTGACCATTCACGACGTCAACGAACATCTCGGGCGACCCTATATTGTGATGGAACACGTCGAAGGTCAGTCGCTCCACTACTTTACCCACGATAAGCCGTTGCCGATCGGCACCATCGTTGATTACGCCATTCAGATCTGCCAGGGTATCGGTGAGGCGCATCGGGCCGGTGTTATCCACCGCGACATCAAAGCAGCCAATATTGTTCTCGACGCCAAAGGACGAGTCCGTCTCCTCGATTTCGGACTGGCGGCGGTGGCCGGAGACGAAAGACTGACACGAACCGGCTCGACACTGGGGACTGTGGCCTATATGTCGCCGGAGCAGGTGACCGGGCGCGATATCGATCACCGGTCGGATCTGTTTTCACTGGGTATTGTCCTTTATGAGCTGATAGCCGCACGGACACCGTTTCACCGTGACAACGAAGGCGCCACGCTCAGGGCGATTACACAAGATATCCCCGAACCGCTCAGCCGATATAAAGCCGATGTCCCCGTGCGGCTTCAACAGATCATCGACAAACTGCTGGAAAAGGACAAAGAACTGCGATATCAGACCGCCGAAGATGTTATAGCCGACCTCAAACGCCTCCTTTATGACTCACAGCCGACCGGATTCCGGCGTCCGCCGGCGCCGACAAAATCAAGGTGGAAACTCGTTGCCGGGATCGCGGCGGTGATTGCGGTAATTGTCGCCGCCGGCATTTACCTCACTCGCTCCAAATCGACCCATAGGGCGGCGGAAGGCGGCGGACCTGTAATCGCGGTGTTGCCATTTGAGAATCTGGGGAATCCCGAAGACGAATACTTTGCCGACGGAATGGCGGAAGAGATCACGTCGCGGCTGGCCGGGATCAAGGGTTTGGGCGTCATTTCACGCACCAGTGCGATGCAATACAAGCGATCCGAAAAGACGCTGAAACAGATCGGTAAAGAATTGGGCGTCACTCACGTTCTCGAAGGTTCGGTACGGTGGGCCAGGGCGGGAGGAAAATCCAGGGTCAGGATAACACCGCAGCTCATTCGCGTCTCGGATGACCGCCATCTGTGGGCCGACAACTACGAGCGCGAGATGATGGATGTATTTGCAGTGCAGGAAGACATAGCCACCAAGATCGTCGACCAGATGGGGCTGACGCTTCTGGACGCCAACCGCGCCGCACTTGCTTCGCGCCCCACGACCAGTTCCGAGGCCTACGATTATTACTTGAAAGGAATCAGCGGAGTACGTCGGTTTGACTGGTCACTGCAAACGGTGACCGCCGCCGCCGCCAATCTGGACAGCGCGGTGATGATCGATCCCGCCTTTGCCCTGGCCTATGCCGCCCGCTCTCGCGCCTACACCTCGCTTTCATTCATATCGCCCTCACCGATGTTCAAGACTGTCGCTCGCGAGTCATTCGGGAAAGCCCTCGAACTCCAGCCGAACCTGTCGTACGGTCATATGGCAGCCGGCATTTACTACAATTTGGTGGAAGACGACTACGGGCAGGCCTTGACCGAGTTAAGTCGAGCGGCTTCTGAACTCCACAACGATGCCGACCTGATCGCCGCCATTGCCTTCGTTCAATTCCGGCAGGGGAAGTTTGCCGAAGCGGCGGAGAATTTTCAGAAAGCTGCTGAATTCGACCCGTTGAACCCCGCCGTCCATGCGTCCCGCTCCGAGTTTTTCCGCTTCAGTAGAATGTATCAGGAAGCGGAACAGTCAATCAACCGTGCCATAGCGCTCGATCCGAAAAGAGCCGATTACTATCTGGAGAAATTGTTCGGGTACGTCTCGAGATACGGGGACTGGGGTCGGGTCAGGGAGGTTGCCCGCGAGGCACTCACCGGCGCTGACACCCTTGAGTTCGCCTACCGCTTCATGTCCTTAAGCGCGTACTCGAACGGCTTGTCTGCGGATTCCCTGCTTGCAGAAACCAACGCGGATTTCAAGACGATGGTCGGCCGCATCCGGTCAGAGTATCGATCAAAGCTTGCTCCGGATATGTATTACTGTATTCTGAGTGGCTGGTACGGTTATGCCGGCGACGCCATTCTGAAGTCCGTGTATGCCGATTCGGCCCGGACCTCGCTGGAGAAATGGCTGCAAGACGCACCCGATGACTGGCAGCGCGTGTCGATGCTTAGCGTCTTGTTCCTCAAAATGGGTAGGTGCGAGCCGGCCGTCGAGCTGGGGATTCGCGCCAAGGAGCTGCTTTCGATCGCCAAATGCCATTGGTGAGGACCGGATCTGGTCATGGTCATGGCCAACATATATACCGGGTGCGGGGAATACGACAAGGCTCTCGACGAGCTCGAGGAACTACTTTCCTCGCAGACCAGCTACACCGTGCACGATTTCGAAATGAACTCGAATCTGGCCCTATTGCGCCATCTTCCGAGATACCGGGAGATGATCAGGAAGTACCGTACGGCTTCCGGCTCGCTGTAACACGCAGGGAGCGTGGCTTCCCCATTTGTACTCGCGTCGAAGACAGATACTTGGGCGCACTGGCTCGTCGTAATGTGTCACCGGACTGGAGAGCGGTCACATCTGACAACAATACGGCGTGAGTCCTAGTGCCACAACGTGAGTTGGGGGTTCGGTCCCCCCTGCTCCACCAACATTACTATCTCCAGGTCATTGAAGATCTTCAGTCAGTGCCTGATATGCAGCCACTTCCGTATCTCTCAAGGCAATCACACCGAACCTCGCCCGATGACCAACGACGAACGCGGTCACATCCCGGCCCCTCCCGGGATCATTCCTTGCAAAGCTGCTTTATCATCGTAGCGGCCTTATCATTCTGAGCATTGATATCAAGCGATCTGCGGTAGTGTTGAATCGCCGCTGCCGTGTCTCCTCGAAGCAGGTGTATCTCGGCAAGGGCATCATATACTTCCCAAGTATCAGGGAACTCTGACACCGTCGTCTGAAGAATTAAGATGGCGTCATCGGGATATCCGCGTTCGGCCACCTCACGACCAATCCAAGCCAGATATCTCGGACCGGGCACAGTGAAATTGGCGGTATCATCTTTCAGCCGCAGGTATTCATCTATGGCCACGGGGATACCCGCATGCATGGCAATGTCATCTTCAACATACTGCATCAGACTGTGTTTGATGCGGACATGTTCATAGGGCTTGTTATTGAGTAATTGATGGATTCTCAGCACCATTTCATTGCCTTCGCAGAGAAAACTGCAATTGCTGAAGATGATGATTACCTGGTCTTTCCCGCCGTAATAAAAGTGATTCGACTTAAACAGCCTGCTGGTTCCATCATGCCAGTAGAGGGTCTCTTTTTCCCCGGTAGCCGGGTCCTCCAGGATGGAAATCTCGCCCACAAATCCATTGCCACAAATTCCAAAGAACTCTTTCGCCAAGCCCTCGGAAATGTTAGGAACGGGAGGACGAGATTTTACATTTCTCATTTGCAGGTACATATCCATATATGGCCTGGACAGCAGCTTATCCGAAGAAAGCGCCTGACTGAACTTGAATAAATCCCGGACTGTCGAAATTATTGAACCATAGGCAAAGCCACAGACAGCGGGGTCATAAGCGTTCGTGTCCTCATTCCACGTTATATATTGGCCCCCCGGCTTCTGGTAGGAAACGGCCATGTTTTCCGTTGTCAGACCTTTCCGCGCGCATAGGGTATTGGACATGTCCAGCGGTTTTAGGATTTGTTCATCAAGCACCTCTTCATAGGTCTTTCCGGTGACCTTCTCGATGATAAGACCGAGGATAAAATATCCGGCATTGCTGTATCCATAGCCTTCGCCCGGGTTAAAACGCAGCCCTTCTTGAGCGAGCTGTTTGAGAAATTCCTGAAGGTATTCATTTTTGGTAGAGACGTAATAATACTCTTCGATGCCTTCGGGAAACGGAAGACCGGCGGTGTGACAGAGAAGCATTTCCACGGTGATTTTTTGCCCGATATCTTCAGGGAAATCCGGTAAAAAGTCGGCGATGGTATTGTCCAGCCTGAGTTTTCCTTTTTCTACCAACTGCGTAACCAGCATGGCGGTGAATTGTTTGGAAATCGATCCGATCGGAAACAGGGTTTCGGGTGTGTTGGGAATATTTTTATTCACATCGGCGAGTCCATAGCCTTTGGCCAAGATAACTTCACCGTTTTCGGCCACCAAAACGGATCCCATGAATTGATCGTTGAGAACACATTCGTCTATCAGATCGTCAATCCTGGCTTCAAGAGATTGCGAATAAACCTGACCGGCAAGCCCACAAACAAAAGCGATAACGTAAAGTCTCAAAAGGGCAACATGTTTCACTCCCACTGTAACCTCCAAATGACTATAACATTCATCGTTCTTCTGAGTAGGTACTTTCCATGAAGCCTGTCTTCGGCCCAGGAATAATCCGCATCTGCGGTAACGGGAAGGGATCGCCGCCGGAGATCTGCCGGATTCAACGACAGAACTCTGTCACCCACTCTAAAAGAGACATACGACTCTAATTACCCGAAGGTTTCAGGCGTCAGATGATGACACCCCCAGTGCGGTCCTTCTCTGAGGACTGAAGAACGGTCACAATTTAGCCACAATAGGGTGTAAATCCTTGTGCGGCAACGCGAGTATGGGGTTCGAGTCCCCTCACCTCCATTTGTTATAAGCTTCTATAAATCAATCAATTACAGCGGCAGAGAAGGGCGGACGATTTATTTATACCCCCCACCGCTCTGCCATATCGTTGAATATCAAGTAATAACCCACAATGATCGTGGACACATTATGGACACAGGCAACTTACAGCGTGGAATGTACGGGCAAGATGAAACAGTGCTGCTCCTTTGAAGTATAATCGTATGTGGCCCACCTATGGAGGTCTAATTGAATCCTATGTCAGTCCGCCTGTTCGGGTTAATTGTGTTATCGTATGTCTGCATAAGCTACGGTCCGAGGCAAACCTACGCATTTGAACCATCGATTGAAGACGCTCAGGAATTATTGAACGAGTTTCATGCGGCTGTTGTCCGAGACGATAGTCTCACGATAAAGCGACTGTTTAGCCACGTATCGGCTTCGCAGGATGGCTTCTGGGAATCGATGCATATCGGTATCGGTAATCTTGGCACTCTGTCAGCGTTGCGTGAATTTGCTCTCGCCCACGAACCGGTTGTAGATAAGATCGAATCCAAGGATAACTATGCCATAGCACATTTCAATTGGATTCCCGGGGACAGCATGCCTGAGTCATCCTCATCCCCGGTGTCAATGCGCTATTATCTTGTGGAAGAACACAGTCAGGTATTGCTGATTAATCCGATTGACGTATTAACTCAAGATTGGCTACATCATAGCGGCAAAGTTTGCACATTTCACTATTCCCCGCGTGCTGCAGATGGTGACGAGTTCTTTGCGATGCAGAGGATGGACTCTCTTTGTACTGAACTGCTGAAATTATTTGACTCCTCTCTCGAGTTCAACACAGATGTCTACGTTACACCGGATGGACGGGAGTGCGGAGAGCTCATTCTCTATCCCCCCGCCGGAGGATATGCATGTGCGCCCCGCAATCTGATAGTTACGACTACCTTCATAAATCCTCATGAGCTGGTCCACTTACTTTCGACGGATAACCTGAGCCTTTTTATCAATGCAGCTTTTGCCGAGGGTATGGCGGTTGGCTTGGGGGGCACGTATTTCTCACTACCTGAGTATGCAACAGCACAGTCCAGAAATGTAGCAGCCGGTGAACTCTATATTCCGATAGGTGAGTTGCTATTTATGGACAACCAATCGTTTTTAGCAAACAGCCAGGTAACATATCAGGAGGCAGGTTCATTTGTGAGGTTCCTGATCGACAGATTCGGCCTGCTCAAGCTAAGAACGCTTGAGGATTGCAGCAAACAGACTGACAATCTGAAAAGTTGCATTGAGGCTACTTTTTCAGCAACTGTCGAAGAACTGGAGAGGCAATGGCTGGGTCACATCAATGCAACCGCGATTTCCCTTTCGGATTCAGGTGACGGTCAAACAAGTGCTGAGTCAGTTATATCTATCTCAGATCCATCCGGCGATGATCACGGTGGTGGAGGCTATTCTTACCCTACCGATACCAGGTTCGTAGCGGGTGGTCTGGATATAACTCGCTTTGAAGTCCGGGCAGATCAGGAAACCGTCTATTTTCGAATTGAATTTGCAGAGCTTGGCAGGCCGGTTGTGGATGAGTCAACCGGCCACAAAATCGTACCTGGCGTGGCGGTCGGTATCAGGCGAGCTGACGGTCATCTTCAAAAACAGTATCAGGGAATACGTTTTGCTGAAGGCAACGGTATTGACCTTCGTATTGAAGTTGGCTTGAGCATAGTGGTGTACGACAGCTACGGACAGGCGTTTTTTTCGTCAGGAAGCATTCGGGACAGTATCTCCAACTACCCGACTAACAGTATTTTGTTTACCATGCCGATCAAGCTCATCGGCAAACCAACCTCCAGGTGGGAATGGTTTGTTGGTTCTATGCTTGTTACAGATTTCAGCTTTGGCTTTCTTCGTAGTTTCCCCTGCCCGGTTCAATCAGGGCAATCTGAGTTTCGAGTAGGTGGATCAGGTTCACCGACCGCCTCCCCATTCGTCGACCTAGTCTTACCGGAAGGCATTGACCAAGCTGATCTGTTTAATGAATACGATCCGCACAGAGGCAAGCCTCTGGTCGTACCGTTAAACTGCAGTGTGCACAAATAGATATCTACAACCGTATCCCAGGTAAAACTTGCCTGAGGTCACCCAAGGGCGGTCACAATCTGGTCACCTATGAAAAGGCCGCGGTCAAGGGTTTTCTTCTTCTTTCTGGTCCTTTGGACCGGTGTTCTTCCGTCGGATTGTTCTGGTCACCTATTCGAGCTCTTCGTTGTGAAGGCCCACGATATTATTCCGTAGGAGCGGCCGCCCACTCACAAAGCACGGATTCTTATCGATCCAGCCCAAATTTCCGGGCTGACCGCTCATATGCAATTCCGACTTCTGGCCCTGTGTTTATGCCGCCTCCACCCGAAACGGTTCATAATACGGTGTAAGTCCTTGTGCTCCGATGCGAATCGGGGTTCAATTTTCCCCGCCTCCATTTGTTATAAGCAAATATGAATCAATAACCTGCGGCACAATAGAATCTGGTTTCGAACTCGAATTCCACAGCAGTATGGGGAGAGTGAGGTCGGGGCCGCTTTTTCAGATTAGATCGAAATGCAACTCATAAGCCTGCGTATTTAGCACTCAACTCTGCTTTGATATTTCGACTCCGATGGAATCCGGGATTACCGCCCTTTTTTGATCTTTTTCAATTGTTCTTCATAAAAATCATGTTCGTCCTCCGGGGCGAGGCTCAAAGCCTTTGCGGACGCTTCTATCGCCTTTTCCTGCCGGCCGGATACAAAATACAACCAGGCCAGGGTATCCCATATGGAACATTCCTCAGGATGCAAAGCAATCGCCTTTTCCGCATACGATACAGCCGTTGCATATTCACTTTCAACCTTATTTTCAAATACCCACCAGGCTACATGATTGAGGAAATATGCATCCTCGCCGAACTTCTGAATAGCCTCTTTGTAAACCTCAACGGCCCTGGCAATTTCATCTCTTCTCTTATAGGTTTTGGCCAACCATTTATAAGCGCCCTGTATATCCTTGTAGTCCGGATGATCAGCAATAAAGGAAATAAGACCTTCCGGTTTTTTGAAGATCAAACCATCATATGAGACCTTCCAAAAGAGCGCATCCAATCTATATCCGTACTTGTCCTCGGGGTCCCGCTTCAATATCTCTTCATACATCAGCATGGCTTCATAGTCGTCTTCCTTTGCCTGATGCATCCGGGCGATTTTGTACATGAGATGAACGTCGTCGGGCGATTTCTTCAATTCTTTAATCATGTCCGAAACGGAGCCTTGCTCGCTCAACTCCTTAACTCCCAGACGCCGGAAAAGCACATCAAAAAATGCTCCAGAGACAGTCCCCACGGCTCTATTAGTTTCCTGGTCGCACCCCCGGTTGAACATTATTGAAACAGAGATCGCCAACTCAGGGCAATATCCTACGAAAGTGGAATAACCGAATTGAGAACCCAGATGCCCATACAACTTAACATCCTTCCATTTTGGTAAGAAGGCTCCCCAATTAATATCAACAACGCCCAAACCATAGCCGTGCATCATAGGCTCATTTTGGACAGGCCTGTGAAAGGTGAGCATGGCTTCCAGTGTCTCGGCCTTCAAGACCGTTCTTTTATGGAACAGGGCATCTATCCATCGTACCATATCACTCGGTGTCGAATAAACGAGCATCGGCGATATGGAAGCGAGCCAGGCCAATGAATTACCGGAAATATCGTCAGCCTTTCCATCAGCGTCTATATCGCACCACCCATGAACGATTGGCAGGCTTTCCGGAGCAGGTTTTGAGAAATCCACCAGAGTCTGTTTTAATCCATAAGGTCGCATGATGCGATTCTCGAATTCAACCGTTTGCGTTGACCGGGTCGCCTTCTCAATGATATGCTTCAATACAATGTAGTTGGTCGTGGAATATTCACATTTATCACCGGGTTCAAAATTCGGCTCAGTGATAAACGTATTATAGAGATCTTCCCAGGTCCACACCCTGTCAAAATCTATGTTTTCATAGCCTATTCGCCAGGGTGAGTTTGCATCTTCAACGATTTTATCCAGGCCGCTGGTCATATTTAGAAGCTGGCTAATTGTGATTTTGCCATCAATATTGGGATAAGCGGGAAACCATTTCTCCAACGGGTCATCAAGACTTATCAAGCCTTCTTCCGCCAATTGGAGAGCCAATGTAGCCTGAAATGTTTTCTCTATACTCCCAATATCGAACAACATGTCCGCGGTAACGGGAACACCTTCATGGGATATTCCGCTGGTGCCTTTCCACATTTCGCCGTCGGGGAAAATAATGGCCGCGGAAACACCTTTCACCCCGCTATCAACTATAGACTCATCCAGTGCCTTTTGCAGCGCTACGTCAATCGGCATATCCGTCGTTCGTTCGGATTGATTACAGCCTGTCAGAACCAGAATGGCAAGAACGGATATCACGCGGAGGATTTCCATGAAGATTCCGTTCCTTCTGTATTTGAATATCAATTTATTACCTCCAAATAATATTGCAGGAATTCGATGGTCGATCTTTCAATGGTAGCGGATTCCAAAGACAGCACATCTCTGTAAACATCCTCTTTGGTGTAGATGGTATGCATGACGCCATAGATCTGGGCATACATCAGAATCAGAAAGGCATTGATATCAACATCTTTTCTGATGCTACCCTGTTTAATCCCCGACCTCAGAGCCGCCGCCGTTTTCTCGAATATCCTGGCGGCAATTTTGTTACCTTCTTTTGCAAATGGAGTTTCCATCCGAAGACTCGCCTTTCTCCGCTCCTGATGATTGAATGTATAAAAGTAGACAGGATTTTCTCGGTAAAAGGCAAAGATCGCATTGATATGGTTCAACACTTTTTCCAGACCGGTTTTAGATCGCATGTCAGATTCCTGAAAGTTCTTTTCAAGTATTTTCAGCCCCTCATATACAATAGCATCAATCAGGTCATCCTTACTGGCGAAATACAGATAGAGAGTGGCCTTATTCAGTTCGGTCGCTTCGGCCAATTGATTCATACTCATTTCCTCGACCCCGGATGTGGCGATGATCTTTTTGGCAGATTTAAGAATCATTTCGCGACGAAGATTCTTTTCTCTTTCTTTTCTCTCGGCAATAGTCATTCCATTAACCCAAAGCGATATGTAACCGATGGTTATAATATAACCGACGGTCATATTACTGTCAAGGAAAATTCGCATCTCTTTGTTTGTCAATAACTTATTGGCCGCCCTGCAAGGCCAGACTTCACTCTCCCGGTACTTTCTTCCACAGAGTAAATGCTCATTGACAAGTGCACCCGGCGGCAGACTCGGCACGGTGAGGACGGGCCAGGCGGGAGACTATTAGCCGGAGAAGGACCGGGTAAAGGGAATCGATTGGATGAGACAGACCGTGCCTGTGACGGGGCTTTCACGCGCCCAGACGGCCCGATATTGCACAGCATTACCTTGCGCTACGTCAATAAAAAGAACACGACTTCCCATACACGCTTCCGTAGTCGAGTTGTAGGTGACCTTTACTCGTGTTATGTCGGGTCCCAGTTGGTCTGAAGCGGAAACTTTATGACCCATCCCTTAGTAAAGGCGTAGTGCTATAGCCATCGAGTGCTGATGCGTGAGAAAAAAGGATAAAAACTATGAAAATTGGATCCTTTGTGTTAATCCTGACACTGGCATTCTCCGGTGTTCTGCAGGCTGCGACAATTCACGAAGCCATCGACCAGGGAGACAGCGCGGCCGTCGCCCCCGTGCTCAAAGCCAACCCGACAGCAGACCCTTTCACCAGAGTCACCGAAGGACCGCATGTTAGTGATAGCACCACCTCATCAGGTATCTGTTGGGTCGACTACGATGGGGATGGTGATTTGGACCTCTATATCTCTAACCAATTAGGCCTCTGGGGAGGAAAGAACTTCTTCTATGAAAACCAGGGAGACGGCACGTACATCGGACGGGATGATTTGGCCATCACCCAGGCTTCGACGAACACCTATTCAGCGAGTTGGGGAGATGTTGACAACGATGGGGACCTGGATCTGGTAGTCGCTAACTTTCGTAATGAAGCGTCGGTAATATATCTTAACGACGGCGCCGGTGGTTTCACACCAACGTCAAATGGACCCCTGGACGAAGGGCCGGTGGGAGCGACGAATGTATCGTGGGTAGACTTCAACTTGGACGGGAAGCTTGACTTGTTTTTGTGTAACTCTACCGGTCCAGAGTCCGGTGACTACCCCCCGTGGGAAAACTATCTGTTTCTCAATACCAACGGAACGTTGGGCCGGATTCTATCAGGTGACATAGCGACTCGCCAGCGCCACTCTTACGGTTCCAGTTGGTGTGACTATGACGGGGATCGCGATCCGGATCTGGTTGTTCCGAACAACAGCCCTGAGTTGACCGATCTGTACAGGAATGATGGAAACGGTGACTTCACGCGAGACGCTTCAAGCATCATCTGTGCCACTTCGTCTAATGCCGGTGGTAGTTCTTGGGCAGACTATGATAACGATGGAGACATGGATCTGTTTCTTGCCAACTTCTCGCCGGGACCAAGCGCACTATACAACAATAACGGGGACGGCACATTCACGGCAATTGCCGAACACGGTCTCGGTCTGATCAACGGAAGAGCACTTGGAGGCGTGTGGGGGGACTACGATAATGACGGCGATCAGGACATCTTTGTCTGGTTGTCTGCCTGGGATATCGAGAAATACGAGGGTCAGCTGTTTGACAATCTGGGCAACGGCACGTTTGCTCCAGCCGAACCGGGGGTCCTCCAATGTGATTCATGCGCGGCACAAGGAGCAGTCTGGGGAGACTATGATCGGGATGGCGATCTCGATCTCTATATATCACGTTCAGAACTCTACTTCCCGCCACCTACGCCGCCGCGGCGTGAATACGCGACTAACATGCTGTTTCAAAACAATGGTAATGCTAACCACTGGGTCATTATCAAACCGGTTGGAGCTGTTTCAAATCGCCCAGCTTTCGGCGTAAAGGCCTATGTCACAGCAACAATCAGTGGAGCTCCGGTTCGCCAGATGCGCGAACTGACCAGCCAGACAGGAAGAGTAGTACAACCACCGTTAGAATTGCATTTCGGCCTCGGTGACGCGGCCGCCGTCGACTCGATCCTGGTGGAGTGGCCGAGCGGCTTGACTGACACGCTTCTGAATGTTGATGGAGATCAATTCCTGGTCGTTACCGAGGGTCTTACGCTTGACCTGGACGGCGATGGTATCCTTGGGGGCGACGACAATTGCCCGCTCGACTACAATCCCGACCAGGAAGATACGGACGGAGTTCCTCCCGGTGATTCCTGTTGCTGCCGCGGCCACTCCGGCAATGCCAACAACGACCCTGACGACAAGGTCAACATATCCGACGTGTCCTATGTGCTGGCCTATCTTTTTGGCATTCCATCCGGTCCCCCTCCGGCCTGCCCGGCTGAGGGAAATGCCAACGGTGGCCCTGACTCCAAGGTAAACATCTCCGATGTATCGTATCTGCTGGCATATTTGTTCGGGATTCCCAGCGGCCCGCCGCCGGCGGCCTGCCCTTAGAGGCCGGAGCTAATGATCGCCGGCCTGTAAGGAACCGCTGTTACCGTGGACATTCATGATAGGGCACGACGGCCACAGCCTGTTTGCCGCCTGCCGTTGGGTGCCTGATAAGCAGGAGGCGTTGCGTTCTCGGGCGATTTTTGAGGGCGACTGCAGCGTCGAGCGGCCCAGCCGGCCCGATATTGCACAGGATTACCATGCGCGACGTCAATAAGAGGAACCCACCCTTTCATACACGCCGCCGCAATCGAGTTGGAGGTGACCTTTACTCGTGGTGCGTAGGGTCCCATTCGGTCTGAAGCGGAAACGTTATGACGCATCCCTTGGCAAAAACGCAGGGCCATGGTCACCAAGCGTCGATGTGTGAACAAAGAGGATA
>JAOUEU010000310.1 GCA_029858555.1 Candidatus Zixiibacteriota bacterium | reverse complement strand
CTCCGGGACCTCGGCAGCGGCCGCCGCCTTAGCGCTGTCCTGTTTGGCCACCAGTTCCTTGGCCTCGTCCATCATGGCCAGGAACTCCGGCGACCTGATGTCCAGATCCCCGCGCCACGCGGAATAGGCTTTGAAGGCTTCGACAAACTGCTCGGTGACTTTCGTCTTCTTGTTCTTGTCGTTTCGCAACATGGCGTAGTACACCGATGCCAGGAGCACGTGTGCATCCGCCTTGTCCTCGATCGACAACGACTCCTGGGCCAGCAGGTCTTTCAGTTCCTTCTCGGCACAGACGTAGTTGGTGATCTTGAAGTTCTTGCGGGCGTTGTCTATTGACGGTTTGGCCGGGTCATACTGGCAATCGACACTCTGGGCCGCCAGCAGGTCCGGAAGCAACAGCGCCTGCAGAAACATAAACAGTGACAGGTACACGACGAGCTTCAAGTAAGAGCTCTGATGCTTCATACTCTCTCCTTCGTTTTGTATGTTTATTTCTCAGACCAATAAATGACAAATGGGATTACGGAAACGTTTTCGCCTGCAAGTGTCGCGAAATCTATGCGACCGCTATTCCCCTTTAGTACCGCATGCCTGCCCCCACCGAAGGGAAACGTTGCGCACGAGTCGACCACAATGCTCTTCTGCCCGCTGCTGTTAAGCGCAAAAACGCCGGCCTCGACCTGCCATAGGCCCGCCGGTTTGGTCAGGTCGAAAACCGGAAAACTGCTGTACCGTTGCTTGACGCCGTTCAGCGCCAACTCCAGCACGTGCTCATCACTCGGAGGTATAAGAGCCAGCCTCAAGTCGACCCTACCGGCCGAGGCAAACTCCTTCTGCAAATCGATGGCGTGATCGGTCTTCTCCTCTGAGACTCGCACGCTTCTCGTGAGAACCGGGTAGTCCGGATGCATCGCCTCCACCTGGTGCGTGCCACGCGAAGCCTCGAAATAGGTTCCGGGTGTCTGTCTCTGACCGTCCACATAAAGTGTCACCGCTGATGCCGGATTCGTCTGGATCCGGAGCACCGGCTCCGGTGGCGGCGGGGGTGGCTTGGTCGCTTCGGCTTCTTTCTTTGGCTCCGGCGCTTTCTCCGCTACGCTCTTGTCGGCTGCTTTCGGTTTGGAATCAGTCCCGGTCGGCTCTTGTGTGAGCGTCTGGCTCTTCTTGCCGGACGCGGCTTCCTTGTCGCCTGCTCCGACAGCCGTATCCTTCGCTGGCGAGACAGTTGGGACCGGCTGTTGCCGGGCGGATTCAGATTGGGTCGTAACCGCCGGTTTTGAAGTGGCGTTACTCCCCTTGTTCTGCTGGAGTTTCCACCAGCCGAAAGACCCCGCGGCGATGACCACGATTATTACAGGGATTACGTACGCCAGCGCTCTTTTCTTTCGTTTGGGGGAATAGACCAGGGTCAGTTTCTGAAATTCGTCGGCCAGCGCCTGGGCGCTCTTATACCGTCGGGCCGGATTGGGATGGGTAGCTTTCCGGAGTATCTGTATCAACTGCTGCGACAGTCTGTCAGCCGCCGGGCCGCCCCACTCGTCTATGTTGGGGTTAGCTGGGTTGCGATACGGCATGGTGTTGGTGCAAAAATTGAAAAGGGTAACGCCCATTTCATAGATATCGCTGAGGAAGGGATTATAGTCGACATCACCCTGTTGTCGCTCCGGCGCCGCAAACATGGGGGTCAATGACTGATACGCCGTTCGCGTGGCGGCACTACCCATCTCCTTGGCGATCCCGAAATCGATCAGGTAAGTATGATTGTTGCGGTCGATCATGATATTGCCGGGCTTGATGTCGCGATGAGCGATTTTTCTCTCGTGGGCGTAAGCCAGAGCACTCGTCATCGACCGCGATACGTTCAAAAACTGGTCGGCTGAAAGCGGTCCGGACGACCGCAGAATCTGGCCGCCATCCTGGCCATCAATATAGGCTACCACCAGCGCGCCTTCTTCCTCGAGGAAATCAATCACACGGCATATGTTGGGATGGTCCAGGCGGCAGAGAATCTTGGCCTCTTTGGCAAATTTGTCCCTCGACTGAACGCGCTTGAAAAACTTCACGACCAGCTTCTGCTCAGGCAGGTTGACGTTATATCCATCGTAGACCTCTCCAAAGCCGCCGCCTCCGAGATACGAGCGGATCTTGTACTTGCCTCCGATTTTCCAACCGATTATACCCAGAGGGTCGTGTCTTTCCGGAGGTGAAGAGTCGTGGTCATGTCTTTCCGTATTGTCAGACATAAGGTCCTGCCACCCACATAATTACATATAGTACTGCTTGAACAATGAGATTTTACCCTGTCACCACACGGGCACAATTAATTTCCAAGTTAAACACATAATCACCGGATAGCAAATAGTTTTTGCGGAAGCCGAGAATCCGATTCAAGGCCGGCAATATTACTCGTTGGCATCATCCATTGCGGATGACAACTCGGCAGACCTGTCAGATCGGAGCCAATTATAATGTAGCTTCGCTTTTATTCGGGCGGCGAAAGGCTAAAGATTCATTCGCCGGTAATAGTCACGAAGAGCCGCGACTACCTTGGGCGATAACAGCAGAGCACCAATGAGAGTGGGCACAGCCATGAAGGCGAAGTTGGTATCGATGATATTGAGCACTGTGTCCTGACTCCACATGGACGCCAGGGGCAGTGATATCAGATAGATGTAGACATACTTGTTACCCACGTAATTTCCAAACAAGTATCGGGCACACTTCAGGCTGTAATATGAATACGAGATCATGGTCGAAACGGAAAACAACAGAATGGTCGTCGTCAGCAGCAGCCGGCCGATCCCCGGCATGGCCTGGTCGAAGGCATTGACGGTCATGAGGACACCATCGCTTTCGGTCGGCACACCGCTGGAGATGATGACCAGTCCGGTCAGAGTACAGATGATGTTAGTATCCAGAAACGGCCCCAGCATCGCGATCAAGCCTTCCCTGATGGGTTCTTTGGTTTTGGCGGCGCCGTGAGCCATGGGCGCCGTGCCGATGCCGGCTTCGTTTGAAAAAGCCGCCCGCCTGACACCGGTAATCATGACTTCCTTGAAGGCGAGACCGGCTCCGCCGCCAACAAGAGCCTGCCCGCCGAAGGCCGACTTGAAGATGGAAACGACTACCTCTGGAATCGCCGCAGCATTGCTTAATATGACGAACAGCGCGGACCCCAGATACAGCAGAAACATGGCCGGCACCACCTTACTGGTGACCTTTCCCACGCGAGTGATGCCGCCGAGGATGACCACACCTACAATTAACATACTGCCTGTCCCGGTGAGCACGCGGCTGATGCCGTAATCCGCATACAAAAGGCCGGAGAGCTGATTTACCTGAAACAGAGCCAGGCAGCCTATCATGCCACAAATTGCGAAAAGCACCGCCAGCGGCTTGAACTTCCTGCCCAGTCCGACTTCAAGGTAGTACATCGGGCCGCCCTGATCCACACCGTCTTCATCTTTCTTCCGAAACATGGTGGCCAGCGTACAGGTAAAGAACTTGGTGGCCATGCCCACCAGGCCGGCTACCCACATCCAGAAGATAGCTCCGGGCCCGCCCACC
>JAOUEU010000060.1 GCA_029858555.1 Candidatus Zixiibacteriota bacterium | reverse complement strand
GTGATGTCGTGCAGTCAAACGGAGTAGCCGGCAGGCATATACCACCAAGAAAACAGGCATAAAAGAAGTCCCGTGTCGGGGGAGGTGAAAAACACGGGACATTGGAAGCGACTCCAATTAGCTATCACACGCTCAGATTGTGGGTCGCAAAATAATCGGGACAAAGTACCCAACTACTTGTACCCAATATGCCCAATATTCTCGGCGAGTCAACACGTAATGTTTACGTATCTTTTACGTATGCCGCCTGTCGGAGTCTCATGTGGTGGACTGTTTATCACTGGCTGAACGTCGATTAGCCGGATTTACGGTCCGGCTTAGTTGAGTCTTTGTTGACCAGGTTGGTAGATAAGCCGATGGTCGGGGAGATTTCACGGGAGCCGGTGAGACCGATCCCGCCGGCTTCCCGATCTCGAAAGCACGCGCCGCAAGTGTTCTGCTTGCGACACCTTTAATACCGCGATATCGGCAGAATATTCTATACGAATTTGCGGTTAATCAGTACTTACAGGGTTTCAGGATGACTTTATGGGCAGCCGGTACTCTCAGCCGAATGTCATCAGTAACGAACCACATACGCCGAGCACTATTCCAATTATCCGCCGGGCGTCCAGAGGTTCGCTCAGGAAGATAGCTGCAAAAACAAAAATGAATATGTTACTCATCTGATTGAGAACCCCCGCAACGGAGACCTGGGTAAACTTCATTCCGGCCAGCCACAGGACCATGGCCAGGTAGGCGCCGACAAACGAGCCGGATACCGTGTACTTCCACCCCGTGGTTACCGTCAGCGTACTCAAGATTGCGCGGCGTCGCGGGTGAAACAGGAGAATCAGGCCCAGCATCGCCAACCCACCCAAAAGTCGAATCTCGGTCACCCACAATAGCGGCGAAGAATTCAGTAACGGCTTGATCACGACAATGCCAACAGCTGTTCCTGCAACGGCCAGCACTCCCAGCGTCACGCCCAGAGCCAGATCACGTCGGCTGACCTGTCTTTGATTCCTGCGGCTCGTCGCGATCAAAAGCGCGCCTATGATCATCGCCACTCCAAATATCTGCCAGGAGGTCAGGCTTTCACCGAGCCAGACGACTGAAAAACCGATCAGGAAGGGGGCGTAAACACAATTAACAATGGAGGTCAGGCCAGCCCCGAGCAGATTAAGGCACTTTAAGAACAACGAGTCGGCAATCCCGATTCCCAGAGCGCCGCTGGCGAGAAGAAGCAGGTAATCGCCGGAAGATGCAGGATAAAACAAGGTTTCGCCGAAAAGATAGACGGTCGGCACAAACAGGATTGTGGCCAGGACCCCTTTGAAAAGGTTCAGGGCAACAGGATGGACCGTCTCGCCGCTTTTCTTGAATAGTATAACGGCGAACGCCCAGGCGACGGCCGTGAGAAGCGCCAGCCATTCACCCGCATACGGAATACCGCCGATCATAGCTATACCTCGGATCGCCTTGTTTTTTTGAATCCCATATAGGCAATCCCGAGGACAATGTCAATGGCGGCCACCGGACTTTTCGAGTCAGGACCCGGGCAGGCGGGCGACCTCCTGTCGGCGACGAACGCCTCAGTTGGTGAAGAAATCAAAGATGTTGCCCAGCATACTGGTATCGGCTCTGAAGAACTCCGTATAACTGCACCGCATACAGGTTACGGTCGTAAACCGCTTGCCCTGGACATCAAATATCTTGCTCCAGAAACCGCCGGCTGCCCGTATCTCCCCCACTTCGCATTGAGTGTTGGAGCACTTCGGGCAGCGGTAGCTAATTCCGGTCATGGCCATTATTCCCTTCTTGTGTTGACGCGGATACGTCCGCGTTCTTGTCAATATACCAGAAAGCGGCGCGAAAATTCAATAAACAACGAAATATCTCCGTCGGGGATGACCGCCGGCCAATAAAAAACTTGCGATGGGCGCGCTCAGACTGTAACCTTTGTGTAACACAAAGCAATGATCTGCAATCGTCTTTCGCTCTGGAAGGAGGTGACCAGAAGCCGCATTTCAGATCGACTATCAACCCTGTATATCGCAAGTAACCAATAAAGAAACCAAGGGGTTATTATGGAATCCGTGAGAAAAGGTCTGTGTTTTCTTATGGCCGTTCTTTTGCTGCCGGTGATGTTCGGCACCGCGGCATTTGCCGGCGATGACGACAATGCCTCCATCGGCGCGCAGAAAAGAGTGATTGTCGGAACCTTCAGGGATAAATCATCGCACAGCTGGTACCGCGGCTCGGATCCCGGCACCGGCATGGCTGATATGTTGATCTCGGCTCTGGTTAAGTCCGGCAAGTTCAAGGTGTATGCCCGGGATCAGCTCGATGAAATCCTGGCCGAGAAGAACCTGAGCATGTCGGATCTGGCCAATCCCGGCGTCAACGTTCAGAACAAGCTGGATATCGGTGATTATCTCGTCTCGGCGTCCATAACCGAGTTCGGCTATAAAGAAAAGAGAGTCGGCGGCAGCAAGCTGGGGCTTGGAAAGCTCGGGTACACTGAGTACACCGGCCGCATGGCCGTCGATTTGCAGCTGATTGACCTGGGGTCATCGGAAATATTGTTCGCGGATAACGTCGATAAATCGGAGAAATCTCGTTCGCTTGGCGTCGGCACCGACGAGTTTTCGTTTGCCAGCCAGAACAGGTTCGACGAACATGTTGTCGGAAAAGCGACCCGTAAGACCATCAACGCCATCGTGGACATATTGGCCGAGAAAATCAAGCCGGATGCCTGGGCCGGCGGCTACCTGATAGTCTCCGATGATATCATGTTTGTCGAAGCCGGTTCGGAGATGGGCATCAAGGTGGGCACGCAGTTTAAAGTCAAACGAGTCAAGCAGGAAGTGAAAAACCGCGAGGGCAAGGTTATCAAAGTACTGTACGAGGACGTCGGCGTCGTTGAGGTCACCGAGGTCGAAGAGGGCCTGGCCACCTGCAAGGCGGTCTCCGGTTCAGGTTTCATGAATGACGATATCGTATCGCCTATGAAATAACCCGTAAAATAAAAGTGTGCGGCCGCGCCTTGCGGCCGCACACAAAACGCGTTTGTCCTCGATGAACCGGTCATCGAGGAATTCGCGGATTATCTATTGAGAGGGCCCCATTCTGTTAATTTCGGCCATCTTTATCTTCTTATACCCCTCGGGGATGTCGTAATTACCCGCCGGTGCATCTTTCTTCTGAAACTCAATAATCTCGGTCGAGGAGGTCACCTCACTGCCCATCATCTCGACCTTACCGGTGCTGAACACTGTCATGCCCTTGATCTTCTTCATCTCTGTCATCATGTCCTGGAATCCCGGCATATTGGACATAAACGACGAAGTCAGCAAGCGATACATATCGGCATCTATCTCCAGATCTTCCGTAGCCCACATATCCATCTGCTGGCTGCCCATGGGCATGGTCATCTCCAGCACATATCTGGTGCAGTCCCAGTCACCGACTTTCTTCGTCTCTTCGGTGGGGGTAACCGTGACTTTGATGGCGCCCATCATCGCTTTCATCATCTCGGCCACCTTGGCCGCCTCTTCATCATTGTCAAGCTGGGCCATCTTGGCGATGTCACCGAAAGCATCGAGGGGCATCTCGGCATATTCTTTGGCAGTATTGTCCAACATGTAGATCATGTTCTTGTCGGCGCGCAGGATCGTCGATTTATTGTCGGCGGCGTTCATGCGGGCCATGTCCTTGCCCAGCCATGTCTCGGTGGTATCGTAACTGGCCGGCTTCTTAGTGCCCATCATCTCGTACGCGTCGGTAAACATCGTCTGCTTGATGAAGGTATCTGCCGCGGCCGGAACGGCCCCGACAAAAACCGCCAGCACCGTGGCACTCACCAGAACGGTTAAGACGCCTTTCAGTTTCATTTCCTTCCTCCTTTAGTTCAAGCTTCCATCGTGACTACCAAACAAACCGGTAAAAGATACCCTTGACAAAAACCTAAATCAAGAAAGAAACAAGGGCGTGAGGGCGAAGCACGACGGTTTCCGTCATTATTTGACATGAAGGCGGCCGGCCGCCGATTTGGTGTTGCGATGCAGCCGTGGCGTCGTTTTCTACGGACACGCCGGTGGCGCCGGCCCGGTCGGAATACCGAAAAGATACGCTATCAAGTAACTTACATCCGAGACGTTGACCTTTTCGTCCGGATCTCCGTTGGCGTTTCCTTCCTTCCAGCAGAGTGGGCTCGGCCCGGTCGGTGCTCCAAAAAGAAAATCCACGAGGTATGATACATCCGATACGTTTACTTTGTCATCGGGATCATCGTTGACATTTCCGCGAGAAACAAAACAGCAGCAGGCGTCTCCGATAAAGTCATTATCGTGGTCCTCCTGGCCGGGATTGTAATCATTTGGACAGTTGTCGCAAGCGTTGCCGAGGCCGTCCGCATCGTCGTCGCTCTGCCCGGCGTTGGCCGCCAGCGGGCAGTTGTCCTCACCATCGGCCACGCCGTCGTCATCATCGTCGGTGTCGCAGGCGTTGCCGTCGCCGTCGCCATCGGTATCGGCCTGTTCAGGGTTATACGCCAGAATGCAGTTGTCGCAATCATCGCCAATGCCGTCAGCATCCGCGTCGACAAGATCCAATGTCATCATGATCGGGAAGAACAATGTATCGACGACCGGCGAGCCATCGAGCGTGGATAACACCAGGCTGAAGTGACCTGCCAGAGAGTTTTCCCCTTCCGACAGGTTCTCTGCGCTGCGCGGCTCAAATTCGAGCGTGACGGACAGGTCTGAACCCGGCAATAAAACCGTTGAAAACGGATTCCCGGTGAACCAGCCCGATGCCGTCGAATCGAAATAGTCGACATCGACCCGAAAAGACCGGTCGCCATGGAAATTGAAAAACTCCGCGGTACGCGAAAACCCCTCGGAGCAGGCGTCGACGGTTGTGTCGAAGTACATGAAACTGGTTGCCAGAGAGCGCGTGGGATGATCCCACAAGCGAATGGCTTCGCGCACAAAAAACAGATTCGCCGGAAGGTTCTCGGTGCAAAGCGGCTCTATCTCCGAAGCGGCGGGCCAGAACCACGGGCCGACTTCAGGCACATAGCATACCGCTTTTTTCTTCTCGTATTGCTCTCCGTATTGCCAGTCGCAGGCGCCGCCGTTGACGGGATAAAAGGACTGCTCGATACTGTAGCCGTTGTAGGCGTGAAGCGTGTCCATCTCAAACAGGAATATCCTGTCATCCGGGCCGTATAGTCCGCGCAGGAACGACCACGGCTTCAAGTAGACGTCTCCAAAGGCGTGGTAATTCACGATTACGGAAAAATCGTGGGCGTTGATGAACTCCCTCATCACCTGGGTCTCAGGCTCCGAGAATGCGGCAGTGCCTCGAAAAGTTTCATCAGGCGGCTCGGGGGATGAGCCGAAATCGTCATAGCCCCACAGAAAACCCCAGTTCCGGTTGAGGTCGATCCCGTAGCTGCCATCGCCGTTGTTGCGGCGGTTTTTTCGCCACATCCCTCCCCCGCCGGGGCTGGCCAATTCGTTGTAAAAGTATCCGTCCGGATTGCAGATGGGCATAAGCCAGATCTCCGCGTTGTCGACCAGGGCCTGGATCTCGGAGTCCAGAGCATAATTATCCAGCAGATAATACATGAAATAAAGGATGATCTCGATTCCGATTGGCTCCCGGGCGTGTATCAGGCCGTTTATCAGGATCTCCGGTTCATCTTCGTCGATTTCGACATTATCGGAAATCTTGAGTACACATATCGGTCGACCCTCCAGCGAATAGCCGGCCGTATCGAGGTGAGCCAGGGGGTGAAAGCTGGCAAAGAACAGCTCTCCGTTTGTCTCATCGTAAGTATGATAGCCCCCTTGCGCCTCTCCGGCAACCAAGCCCATTCGGTAGAAATCCTCGAGATTCTCCACTTCGACTACAGCGGCATACTCGGAGACCAGTCTCTCCTTGTCGGCGGCGGTGGCCACGACGCGAAAACTGCCGTCGGGCAGGCGCTGTGCAACGTCAAAGTGACTTTTCAAAAAAGCCGGTACGACCTCGGCCGGCAGCGGACCGACAATCATCATCGAGTGATTTTCATAGATCGGCGGGGTGACGGCAGTCGTTTGTGCGATGGTGCTGCCGGTGCCGGCAACAAGGGCCGTGGCGAGTAAAGCGTACGATAGTCTCATAATGCCTACTGTAAATCTGAAAACGGTTTAGTTAACATTAAGACGGTGAGGGTACGCAATCATTCGAGGGACACCACCAATATACTGACTTTGGCCGGACATGTCAAGCACAATGGAGACTGACGCGATGTGCTATGACCCCGAACCCGACCTAATATAATCGACAGAACCGGAGATAATGATTGCTTTATTGTTGTCAAGGGATTTTAACTGACATAAATTGCAGGCTGACTGCACGCAGCAGGTTAACGTTGAACGTAAGGTGCATGGTGTCATGAGAAAGTACTTTCGATTCGACGAACTACAAACCGGCTATAAGAAAGAGATCATAGCCGGGGTCACGACCTTTGTGACAATTGCCTATATTATCGTCGTCAATCCGAAAATCCTCGAAGCCGCCGGCATACCCCTGGGGCCGTCGATGGTGGCGACCATTCTCAGCGCTTTCTTCGGAACGCTGGCGATGGGTGTCTATGCCCGTCGACCGTTCGCCATCGCCCCCTACATGGGCGAAAACGCCTTTATCGCCTTTACGGTGGTGGGAGTCCTGGGTTACAGCTGGCAAACGGCGTTGGGCGCGATCTTTATCGGAGGAATCCTGTTCACCCTCGTCAGTGTTCTTGGTATTCGCAGTTGGTTGGCCCGGTCGATCCCGGCCTCGCTCAAGATAGCATTCGCTGTCGGTATCGGCCTGTTTCTGACATTTATCGGTTTGAACGAGACCGGCCTGGTTACTCTGGGATCGCCCGGCGCCCCGGTGCATGTCGGGAACCTGACCGACACGCGTGTTATCCTGGCCGTCGTCTGTTTTTTGGTCATCGGGTTCCTGCTCATCCGAAAGGTGACGGGGGCGATATTGCTGGGCATCCTGGGCGTGACTTTTTTGGCCTTTATTTTTGACGTTGCTGAAATCCCCCGGCAGTGGGTCAGCATGCCGCCCAGCCTCTCCCCCATCTTTCTCGAACTCGATATCAGCGGCGCCTTTCAGTGGGGTTTCTTTTCGGTGATTTTGACGGTGTTCGTAATGGATTTTGTCGACACCACCGGCACCCTGCTCGGTCTGGCTTACAAGTCGGGACTTCTCGACGAGCACGGTGATCTGCCGGAAATCGAAAAGCCGATGATATGTGACTCGGTCGCCACGGTCGTGGGGGCGCTTCTCGGAACGACGACAACGGGCACCTTTATCGAATCGGCTACCGGCATTGAGGCGGGCGGCCGGTCGGGTTTCACGTCGGTGGTGACGGCTTGCCTATTCTTGCTGGCCCTGTTCTTCTCACCCTTCCTGACGGCTATACCGCCGTGCGCTTACGGGCCGGCTTTGATTATCGTGGGACTTTTGATGCTCTCCCCTATTACCAAGTTGCCGTTCGATGACTTGACCGAAACCATCCCCGCCTTCTGCGTGATCGTCCTGATGAGTTTTACCTACAATCTGGGAATCGGTATAACCGGGGGATTTGTGGTCTATCCGCTGGTGAAGATTTTCGGGGGCAAAATACGCCAGGTTTCGGCAGGCATGTGGATACTGGCGGTCATGTCGGCGCTGTTTTTTGTGTTTTATCCGTACTGATTTCCTCCGATCAATCAAAAAGGGACAGGCCTTCAGCGCCTGTCCCTGTAATACACATCCCTTATTCTTGCTGACGGTTATTTCAGAAGCACCATCTTTTTTGTAGCTGTAAAGCTGCCGGCCCTCAGTCGATACAGATATACGCCGCTGGCCATCCCGCCGGCGTCCCAGCGGACAACATGCCGGCCGGCTTCCAGTTTCTCATCAACGAGCAGAGCCGCTTTTTGACCTGTAATGTTATAAATCTCGACGGTGACGTGCGATGCCACCGGCAACGCGAAAGCAATCTCCGTGGTGGGGTTGAACGGGTTGGGATAGTTCTGAGACAGCTCAAACCGCTCGGGCAGAGCATCCGTGCTCCCCGCGCTCGTCAATGCTGTCAGGAGTATGCGCGCTCCTTTTTCCGACCAGGCTATCTCAGTGTCGGTATCCAGGCCGTTGACCCGGATGCGCACGGTCTCATCCACCCCGGGGTAAGCCCTGGCGGCGGCATCCTGACTATCGTAGCCATACACAGCGGTGAAAGGCAGGACATCACCGTCGTACCACCCCCGCCCACAGACCTGTCCAACATCAGTAACAGCCTCGACGACCGTTCCGCCCGCCAGTTCAACACCGTCAAGAGTAATGTGACGGCCGTACATGGCGATCCACTGGCGCGAGGCAGTCAATCCGTCATTTGCGCGCGCCGCGGGTGCGGTATGCTGATCATTGTCCGCGGACGCCCCGCCGTATGTCCAGAAAAGGTTGCCGGGTCCAAAGGACTTGATCCAGTAACCGAAGAGCGGTTTAAGCTCGGTAAGCGTATTGAAGTTCTGCATGCCGGGCATCCAGGTGAGGGCCTGCCCGTCATACCCCATGGCAACCATCACGTTGTCGAGAATCGAGGCCAGGCCGATCTCGGTCGGCAGCGCGATGTCGGGCCAGTAACTGACGAGGTTCCAGCCGGGATAAATATTGATGGATTTGGCGTGGGGTGCCCACTGCCCGCAGATTACCAGGGTTGCCGGTTCCTCCATCTTGAACCAGTAGCCGTGGAAGTAATCGACCGTCTGCAGAGTCGAGTATTCCGGCAAAACGGGATCGAAGGTCTGGCCCTCGCCGTCAAAGCTTAGAATGACCTCGATCTTATTCCGGATAGCTGCGATGGCCTCCTCGATCGGAGCCGTGTACTCGATATTCCACGAGATGAGGTTCCAGCCGGAATAGAGAGGAATTTCAAGACAGGTCTGCCGCACGAAATTGCAGGCGTCGACTACGTCGCCGTTTTCATTCCAGACTATATCAGGATCGTGCGCGGCGGCAACGCCGTTGATGGTGAACATGATGACATCTCCGGGCCCGGCGCCCTCGTCCCGCCGTGTATACGGATCGTCTCGATATACGTTAAGGAAGCCATAGGAGCCGTCGGCTTTCACCGTTCCCTTGCCGCAAAGGATGCCATCCGGATCAAAAGCCCGAATCTCTGAACCTGGCTTGAGAAGCCGCCCATCCAGCCAGGGGTTTGGGCAGAACAGACTGATCCATTCGTTGGTGGGGGTAACCTCGTCTTGAGCCGGTTCGCCAAACTCGACAATTGCGCCAACACCGGCTTCGGGAATCACCCAGGGACAGGCACCCATACTGTTCCAGGTACCGATCTCTCCCACAACCGGATCCGGCCAACCGCGCAACGCCAGAAAACTCTGTTGCATCGGGTCGTCGGGTTCACCGGGCCCCCAGTTGGTGTACTCAAACGCCTCGCCGGAAATCCAGGTCCATTGGTCCAGAGGGCTGACATAGCGGCCGCCCAGCCAGTAATCGTAGGTCCAGCCAGGTAACGGCACGGTGTCGACCAGGAATTGAACTATGAAGTCGTTCTCCGCCTGAGAGGTGACAGTAGCCAGGTAACCCTTTTGACCGTCCGGTAGTTTCAGGGAGTGGGCTAAAGCCTCGGCATCGGGCCAGCACATATGCTCAGTGAGAACGCCGTACCAGTGGTCATTGCCGCCCTGGGATTTCGGCCATTGTATGAGTCTGGCAAGCGGTGGGTCGGTATGATCCGGCTCACCCCACTCTATAACGGACCACCAGCGGTGATGACTGGCATGCTCGTCATCGATACAGGCGTTGTTCCACATCGATGCCTGCGCACTTCTATATCCCCACATGGCCAGGGCGTTTTCTATACCGGGATTGTTGGGCTCACCCGGCGCCCAGTTGGTGTAACTGAACCGCTCGAGCGTCATCCACGACCAGGCCCCGCTGGTATCGACAAAACCTCCCAGCCAGAACTCATCGCAGCAGCTTCCCGGCTGTACGGTGTCCATGAGGACGTGCGAGAAAATAAAATCGTTTTCAGCCTGGTCCTTTATTGTGGCCAGGTAGCCCTTTCGTCCGCCAAACTGCAGGTTGACCGCTGCCGCCGCCGCGTCCTTCCACAGCAGGACTCTGGGTAACACGGCGTACCAGTGGTCGTTGCCGCCCTCGGACTTGGGCCACTGCACCAGGTTCAGCAGAGTATCCACGGGTGGCTCGGGTGGTGGCCACTCGACGATGGAACGGTATGACGCCCCCAGCAGAAAATCAGAGGCAATTTCGCTGCTCCAGGTGCCGGCCTGTCCCTGAGTCGGGCTGGTCGGACCCCACAGGGAAAGGGCGATCTCGACCTGCTCATTGTCAGGTTCTCCCTCGGCCCAGTTTGTGTAAAAGAATGGTTCGGCAGTAATCCATATCCAACCGGCGAATCCCCCCGCGTATTGTCCGCCGAGCCAGTACTTGTCGAGCGGCGTCGGGTTCGCCGCCGTGTCAATAACGTGGGCCATTATGAACTCATTTTCGGCCCCTGAGGTGATCGTCGCCAGATGGCCCACCACGCCTTCCAGGACCAGCGTGGAAGCCAGGCTCCTGGCATGATTCCAGCCGACCTCGCGGGTACAAATGGCGTACCAGTGGTCGTTGCCACCGGCCGATTTCGGCCACTGCACGAGATGAATAATTGAATCAGGCAGCACCGTTGAATCCGGCGCTCCCCACTCGATCACGGACCACCACTTGTGCAGGGGATTGACGGAGTCGTTGGGCAGGGAGTTGTTCCATGTACCGGGCGGCCGCATGGGGTCATTAATGGGGTCACCATACCGCCAGCCCCACATACCGAGAGCCGTCTCGATGCCGGTGTTGTTTGGCTCACCGGGCCCCCAATTGACATATGAGAACGGCTCGCCCGTTGCCCACATCCATTCTCCGTCTCTGTCCCTCCCGCCAAGCCAGAACTCGTCCAGAATGCTGCTCTGCGAGGTCCCGGCAATGACGTTATGCAGAATGAAATCGTTTTCAGCCGCTGACGTGACAGTCGCCAGGTAACCAGCCCGGCCCTCGTGCTCCAGAATCCGCGACACGCTGTCCGCTTCCTCCCAGTAAAGCACCTCCGGAAGCACCCCATACCAGTGCCCATTGCCTCCCGCGGCCACGGGCCATTCTATGAGGTTTATCACCTGGGAACAGCAATAGGCCGTATCGGCTGTGTTATCCTCCATATGGGCAGTCAATGCGCCGGTCTGCGCTTGAACCGAAAGAGCAAAGGCCAACGTCGCAAAAACTGCGACAGGAACTTTATGGCTCATAGGATGCCTCCATAGACTTTATTTGAAAGATTCTAAATTACCCTGTTAGTGATGTATCACTTAAAAGATACCATATAATTGCCCACCGTCAACAGGGTTTTGGCCCGAGCCGGGCTGGCAGTCGGTGCCGATGGCCTTCAAAATTGCGCTCGGAAAACCGGCTGCCGATGGTCCGGTCTTCGGAAGAGCATGAAATAAAACGCCTTTAGAGAAAACCATTTGCATAAAAGGCCGTAAACACTTATATAAAGATAGGGCTGTTCAATAGTTGCTCACCTACGCCGCAAGACATAGCCGCAATGGGTCGTGATGTGCATGAGCCTTAGGGTGACTGTTCCAAGGCCCTAAGTGTGTTAGTAGGCCGAAATACCCTTTGCCGCCAAAATAATCTGCGTCCCTACCGATATAAATAGTAGTGGTTTAAAAAGAAGCGTTTTTCAAAAACACCGATAGGAGGAAACGTGATGAGGCAACGTCGACCGATTATTGTCGTGATGCTGGTCGTTCTGGTGATCGCCTGTTTCGGTATATCCGCGGCTCTGGCGGGTGTCACCAAACAGTTGACGATTGGGAAAGTGGATGCCCGAAAAGTAACGGAGAAACCACACCGGCTATTCGTTGAGGGGCAGGCCATAACGCCGCAGATGAAGACCAGTACGGACAAATCTTTCCCCGGTGCGATGCGTACCGAGGAAGTTCAGGGGGGCGAGGACATCGCCAGCGCCGTTCAGATACCGAGTATGCCGGTCACGTATACCGGGACTACGGTCGGCTACGCGGACGATTATGATGAGGCATGTCCTCTGGCTTCTACCTCACCGGATGTAGTGTACTACTATCAACCGTCGGCCGATGAACTGGTCGATATCCTGCTCTGTAATTCTTCTTACAAAACCCACTTGTGGGTGTACGAGAACAGTGCCGCCCAGGTAGTCGCCTGCAACCGGTTTGACGCCGCCTGTGGCGCCAGTCTGCGGTCGGCCCTGATCGACGTTATGATGAGAGCCGGCAACACCTACTATATCGTTATCGACGGTGACAATGGGGAATACGGGGCCTATGAGATGTCATGCTCAGCCGACCCCGCGCCGCCGGAGTACAGCCTTCACCCGGCCTTCGCCGACAATGGTGCCGGCTATCTCATGCTGGCCTTCGAGTATTACGGCCTCGACACCCAGCTGTACTGGCAGGGTTCGGGCACTGATGGTAACACCTGGTCGCCAGCCGTCTACTTCGCCTTTGACAATATCCCGACATACCCGGCCGTCGACTACTGGGGTACGGGAACGCAGTTCTATGGCACTTTTGTGACACCCCGTAGTGTCGGCGACTCCGGGGCCAGCACCTACCTGATACAAATTGCCGACCCGTCGAACGAGGAAACGGTTGGCGCCGTTTACTGGGATTGGAACCAGTATGGCTTCCATGATATGAAAATGGCCGATATCGCCTGCAACGACGCCTTCGAGACCTGGGACTTCGGGGTCATTAGCATGATCCACAGTACCTGGTACGGTGATGATGAAGTGGATGGTCCTTTCCTGTTCCACGCCACCAGCACCACCGGCGGCAGTATCGACTGGTATTCGCTCGACGGTTGTAACAGCACCAGCAACGACATCGACCGCGTCAACTACAAGTCATGGGCTGCCTACGACGTCTACGACGCTGATTCGTCCCAGTGGGTAATCTTCCTGCGCCAGGATTTCACCGATAACTGGTCCGCCGATCCCAACGCCTGGGTCTTCGACCAGGGTACCGCCAACGAGCACGTCCAATACCCGGCGGTTGCCGCCAACGACGGTCACCTTATTATGATTACCGAGTACTGGAACGAAGGTGAAGGAACCGACCGCGACCTGCTCGTGTGGACGGCCTCGGATTCGGCGCTGACGACCATGGCATCGGAAGTTCTGGTAGCTACTACGGATTCCGAAAGATACCCGAAAATCCAGCATGTCACCGGTGATATGTTCGTGGTTACTTTCGTACGCAATGACTCGACCTTCTGGACCCTGACGGAGGACGCCGGCGCTACGTGGACGGATCCGACCAGCTATCAGCCCGAGGGGCAGTCTGTCGTGGCGGATTATCGCTACGGGGATATCACCGAAGGCGGTTCCAAGTTCATCTGGGAATACCAGATTATCTTCGGTGGAAGCATGGCGCTGGAGGAACCGAGCATTTACCTGATGTGGAAGGAAGCCGGGCTGTTCGACAGTGACGGCGACGGCGTCAATGACGCCGAAGACAATTGTCCCACAGTCTACAATCCGCTTCAGGAGGATACCGACGGCGACGATATTGGCGATGCCTGTTGCTGTGTGGGCAGTCGTGGTAACGCCAACGGTGACATCGACGAAAAAGTCAATGTCTCCGATGTGAGCTATTTGGTGGCATACCTGTTCGGTATTCCCACCGGGCCGGCGCCGGACTGCCCGCAGGAAGGCAATGCCAACGGTGATATCGACGACAAGGTGAACGTGTCCGATGTGAGCTACCTGGTGGCGTACCTGTTCGGCATTCCGACCGGGCCGGCGCCGCCGGTCTGTCCGGAATTCTAAGCCCGTTGCTTCTTGCTTGCCGAGATTGTCAAAAGCGCCCCGAGCCAATCGGGGCGCTTTTTCACTCCGGCCGGTCAGCTATTTCGGTTTGCTGTTGCCTTTTTCAAAGGCAGGGCTTAATATCGGAGAGTGGACTATGAGGCAACCCGAGGCGTGACCGCAATCATGGGCGTGCCTCCGGGAACTATGACAAGATGAGAGCAGGGATATGTCAAAAAACTTTGCGCTGACAGGTGTTTCGGGTTACGTGGCGCCGAGGCACCTCAGAGCCATCAGGGATACCGGCAACCGCTTGGTGGCCGCCGTCGACCCCAATGACTCGGCCGGCATAATCGATAGTTTTTTCACCGACGTCAGGTTTTTCACTGAATTCGAAAGATTCGACCGGCACATTGAGAAACTCCGCCGCAAAAACGACGAAAACCGTGTTCATTATGTCAGCATCTGCTCGCCCAACTATCTCCATGATGCGCACGCGCGTTTTGCTTTGAGAGTCGGTGCCGACGCCATCTGCGAAAAACCACTGGTGCTCAACCCGTGGAACATCGACGCGCTGGCCGAGCTGGAACGTGAAAGCGGCCATCGCATTTACACGGTCCTGCAACTGCGCGTCCACCCTCCCCTGGTGGCCCTGAGAGAAAAGCTGCTGGAAAGCAAAGGGTCTTCCAAGAGAGAGGTGTGCCTGACCTACATCACCGCCCGCGGACCCTGGTACCTGGTGTCCTGGAAAGGCCAAGCGGAGCGTTCCGGCGGCCTGGTCACCAATATCGGTATCCACTTTTTCGACCTGTTGATGTGGTTCTTCGGCGGTGTTGAAAGCTGGGAAGTCCACATGGCCGAGCCGACGCGGACTGCCGGCTTTCTGGAACTGGAGCGCGCGAGGGTGAAATGGTTCTTATCTATTAACGACGAAGACATTCCGGCCGGGCTCAAAAAAGTCAACCAGCGTACCTGCCGTTCGATCACCATTGACGGTGATGAAGTAGAGTTTTCCGGCGGCTTCACCGATCTTCATACAATTGTCTACCAGGAAATTCTTGCGGGCCGCGGGTTCGGACTGGACGAAGCCCGTCCGTCAATTCAACTGGTGCACGATATCCGCGAAGCTGAGCGGATCGGCTTCACGGCCAACGTTCACGCCCTGGCCGAGCGATTCAAGAAGTAGACTCGGCCCGGGGACCCGTCGCGGCTTCCCAAAAAGGAAACAGGCAGCCGTCCCCTGGCTGCCTGT
>JAOUEU010000308.1 GCA_029858555.1 Candidatus Zixiibacteriota bacterium | reverse complement strand
CTGGTTGAAGCGCTCGAAGACGTCACCCCCGAGCTTGGCGGCCAGCAAGACGACAATGAGTTGAATCAACACGTGGAGCACGGGTCCGCCGTGCCCCCCCTCGGCATCTCCTCCCGCCTGCTCTCCACCGGAGGCAAAGGCCAAACTGTAGAGAACATACACTGCGGCTATTACCAGGAACAGAAACAGCCTTCTGTTAGTCAAAAAACGCACAATTCCTCCAAAAGCCAAATTGCCTTCACGAAGCTGAAAACAGGCTGGAATTTAGTCGATTTGCCTTTGGGGGACAAGTGTTTTTAAGAAATTGCCCTCGATTTGCGGACATGCTGGCCCATGAAAAAGCGGTCTTTGCAGCCGATAACAGATACAGAAATAAGGACAGGTGTCGAAATAGGTAATAATTAGGGCAAAAATACGGAGCAAGCGGATTAGTTACCGGCTATGTTTATTTTTGTAGGAGCGGCAATCGTTCTCGGCGGCGTCCTGGTCGGCTTTGTACTTGAAGGTGGGCAGGTCATGGCGCTTAATCAGCCGATGGAATTGTTGATTATCGGCGGTGCGGCTCTGGGAGCGCTTATTATCGCCACACCTTTACCGGTAATCAAGGGCATCTTCTCACAGATCAGGGGTGTCCTCGGCGGCGGCTACGCCAAAAAGGACTATCTCGATCTGTTGGTCATGATGTTCGAAATCTTCAACGTCGCCCGTCGGGACGGTCTGGTGGGCCTGGAGAATCACATCGAACATCCCGAAGACAGCGAGATTTTCCAGCGCTACCCGACGTTTCTGAAAAACCGCATGGCCGTGGCCTTCTTTGCGGACACCATGCGCGTCATTATATCCGGCGCCGTCCAACCCCACGACCTGGAAGACCTGATGGACAGCGATATTGAGGCCATGCATGAGGAAGAAGCGCGTCCTTCCGGCACGCTGAGCGCCACCGCCGATTCCCTGCCCGGGCTCGGTATTGTCGCCGCCGTGCTGGGAGTTGTCATAACCATGGCATCCATCGACGGCCCCCCCGAAGAGATCGGCCACAAAATTGCCGCGGCCCTGGTCGGCACGTTCCTGGGCATCCTGGGCTGTTACGGATTCGTGGGGCCGCTTGCGGCCAGCCTCAAGCACCGTATCAGCGAAAACAGGCAATATATCGTGTGCATGAAACACGCCCTGCTATCGTTCAACAAGGGCGTCGCCGGGGTCATCGCCGTTGAATTTGCCCGCCGCACTCTTTATGCGGAGGTTCGCCCGGATTTCCTGGAGTTGGAAGCCGCCTGTAACGAGGCCAAAAGACGAAGGTAAGGGCCGGTGAGCGAAAACCAGGAACAACCGATTATTGTCCGCCGCAAGAAGAAAGGTCACGGTGATGGCCACGGCGGCGCCTGGAAAGTGGCCTTTGCCGATTTCATGACGGCCATGATGGCCTTTTTTTTGGTCCTGTGGATGGTCGGGCAGAAAGACGAAGTCAAGCAGGCCGTCGCCGGATATTTCCGGGACCCGGGTAAATTCGAATCTCAAGGCGGTGACTTGATTTTTAAAGGCTCAAAGTCGCCGCTGAAGTTTGAAGGCCAATCGCCCGGAGCCCAGAAGAAAGACGAAATCAAGTCATCACAGGGACCCACCACGGCCGAAAAAACCCAGTTAACTCTCGCCGCCAAAAAAATCCTGGAGGAATTGAAAAAACAAAAGGCTTTCGGTCGACTCAAGGATAACATCAAAGTTCAACTCACTTCGGAGGGCTTGCGCATCATCCTGAACGAGTCCGAAAACTCCCCGGCCTTTTTTGAACCGGGCTCGGCCAAGTTGCTCCAGAAAAGTGCTATCATCCTGATAACCATAGCCCGAGAGCTGGGCAAGCTGGGTAACCGCATCGTAATCGAGGGACATACCGACGCCGCTTTCGGCGGCGACAAGATTTACTCCAACTGGGAACTTTCCGCCGACCGCGCCAACTCGGCCCGCGCCCTTATGGAAGTATCCGGTCTCCACGAGAAACAGATCCGCGAGGTCAGAGGTTTTGCGGATCAGTTTCCGATGCTGGTGCAGGATCCTTTCGATGCCCGTAACCGCCGCATTACCCTGGTGGTTCTTTACCAGTCTCGCGAACAGCAGTATGATCAGGTCGAGGTCGGGGCCGACCTCATGGCCGAAATTATCGACTAAGACAACTAAAACAGCCTTACCTGCGAAAAACCGCTCCCGCACTTACAGCCTCGTCCACCGTTCCGTCAGGAAAAACCTGGTTTTTGCTAAACTTTTGTGTATAATTAACGAAGATTAACATTGGAACCCCCCGGTCGTGCTGACGCCGGGGTATTCGTGTTATCGTAAACAGCCTAGCGGCTGGTAGAGTTGGAGCACCTTTGATCGACACGACAGTCGGAAACACATTTATCCGCAGCACCCCCCGGTCGGGGCAAAACCGGGGTTTTCGTGTTGGTGTCGGGCAGGAGGCGAAACGCCTTGGAGACGATCGCTGAAAAGAAAAGACCGCGCAAACATATTGACTTGATCACCAGCAGGTGGCTCGACTACGCGCCGTCGCAAAAACTGGTCGAGGTTATTCGGCAGGATACTCCGGCCGAGCTGTCTGTCACCGGTCTGGCCGGCTCGTCGTTCAGTTTTCTCGTCAGGACCCTTTCCGAGCGACTGGCCAGACCGATCCTCATTATTTCCCATCGGTCGGAGGAAGCCCGTGACCTTACCGATGACCTTTCGTTCTTGATGGGCGCCGACCGGGTTGGTCATTACCCTACCCGCCAGATTCTCCCGTACGATTTCAAAGCGCCTCTCGGCGAGATCATGGGCCGTCGCATATCCACGCTCTCCGGCCTGCTCGACGGCACCCTGGGCGTAACGGTGTGCCCGATCCGGGCGGTGCTGGAACCGACTATGGCCCCCAAGGACCTTGGCGACAGCCGCGTACAACTCGCCCGGGGTGTCGAGGCCGACCTTGACGAACTGGTGGACAGGCTGGTGAGACTCGGTTTCCGACGGGTTCCGGTGGTCGAGGAGATTGGCGATTTCTCGCTGCGCGGCGGCCTGGTGGATTTCTTCTCTCCCGGAGCCGAGGCACCCGTCCGGGTGGAACTGTTCGGTGACGAGGTCGATACTATCCGCGAGTTTGACGTCGCCACTCAGCGCACCCTCAGAAAAATCGAGCACGTCAACCTGCTGCCCAAACGCGAAATACCCATAACCCTGCAAACCCTGGAAGGCTACGTAGGCAACCTGCCTGATGACGATGCCGACTATATCCGCCGCCGCTATCTGAACGACCCGGAATTGCCCGGCCTCGAGTGGCTGTCGGTGATGTTCGGCATAAAACAGGGTTCTCTTCTTGACTACATTAGTGATGACAGCCTTGTTATTTTCGAGGGCGAAGGTACGCTCCGCTCGGAGGCCGATTCGATTATGGCCGAAGCCTGGGCGCTTCATGAACGATTGAAGAACAACATGGTCAGCCTGCCGCCGCCGGAAGAATATTACCACTCTCCCGACGAGGTCTTTGAGGGCCTGAAGACCCGCCGGTACGTTGACCGCCTGCCTTTTCGCGGCGGACGCAAAAACGTG
>JAOUEU010000309.1 GCA_029858555.1 Candidatus Zixiibacteriota bacterium | reverse complement strand
TTTTATAATTAATTGCTTAATTATCGCAAACTGATGCAGAGGGTCAGCGGGCATACGGGAAATACAGCTTGAACGTGGTGCCGGCGCCATCGGCCGAAACCACCGACAACGTTCCGTTATGAGCAGAAATTATGCGCTCCACCACCGCCAATCCCAGGCCAGTGCCGGTTTCCTTGGTGGTATAATAGCGGTCAAATATCTTCGAGAGGTTTTCCTTTTTGATACCGGTCCCGGTGTCACTGATTTTCACCGCCAGGTAATCGACCTTCTTGTGATCCGGCTTCTCGATACAGCCCTCGACGCTCAGCTTTCCGCCTTCAGGCATGGCGTCAATGGCGTTGATGAACAGATTGAGCAGCGCCTCCAGAATCTGGTTCTTATTGACGATGACGTCCCAATCGGCATCCTCATACTGCGCCATGAATTTTATCCCTTTCTTGCGCATATCGGGACTGACCAGCTCGGAGGCTCGCTTGACGACTTTCCGTAGATCGATTTTCTCCGTCTCGTACTTGTTGGGGTTTGAAAAGTCGACCAGTTCCCTGACCAGTTCGTTCATGCGATGGATCTCGTCATGCACCGTCTGGAAAAACTCCGACTTCTCCGCTATCTCCGGCCAGCGATCCCTCACGATCTGGAGACCGCCCTTGATTGAGGTCAGAGGCTTGCGCAGGTCATGAGATATTTCGGATATCATATTGCCCATCGTCAAAAGTCGCGTGGCGTTCAGCAGCGATTTCTCCTTCTCGAACAAAATGGCCGCCTGGGAGATTACCAGCCGCGCCAGCGAGATATCGTCCGGGGCGTACGGCCGGTCGGAATTGTTGCCGAGGTAAAAGATGTAGCTCAGCTCCCCGCGGTGCTTGACCGGGATGGCCATATAGGCCGTCTTCGGCGTCGGGAAGGCCTCTTTCTTATCGATTTCATCCGCTATCAGCTTTGAGAGGCTTTCGATGTCATCCAGAAGCGCAGCGTCGATGTGAAGTTCTGAAAGGGAAATCCTGTCGCGACTTATCTTGCGCAAATCGATACTCCCGCTGTCGGTGAGGGGAATGTCGGTTTCACCGGAAGCCCCGTAAGGAATCAACGTGTTCATCTCGGCATCCCAGTGAAACCACATTGAATAGTCGATCGGGAACAAACGGCTGAGCTGCTGTATCAGGATTGCCCTGAAGTCGTTCATCGACTGAATGTTCGGCAGTTCGCTGGAGATCTCATTCAAAATCTCGAACTCCACCAGGCGCCGCCGGTTCTTTTCAAACTGGTTGGCGTCATCCACCGCGACGGCCGCCTGGGAGGCGAAAGTGGTCAGCAGTTTGAGATCGTTGGGGCTGAAACTCAGGTCACCCTGTTTGTTGGCCATGTTTATGACCCCGATAACCTTGCCCTTGATTTCCAGAGGCACGCAGAGAAGGGAACCGGAACTGTAGCGCTCCTTGTTGATGCGCCGGAAACGCTCGTCCTGCTCGACGTCGGCGACAATCAACGGTTCGCCCTTCTGCGCTACGAAACCGGCGATGGAAGCTCCCAGCGACAGGCGGGTCTGATCGATGATTTTCTGCTCCAGACCAATGGCCGCCTCGATAGTCAGGAAAGTCCCGGCCTCGTCAATCAGCATGATGGAGCCGATGGTGGCTTCGGTGACGTTGGAGGCCAGAGTGACAATCTGTTTGAGGAGATCCTTGAGATGCAGGGTCGAGCCGATCGATTTGCCGGCCTCGTACAGAGCGTTGAGTTCGTTCATGCGCCGCTTGAGGATCATGTTGGATATCTTCAGCTCCTCCAACAGCTGCCGCCGCGACAGGTCGGCCTTCCTTTTCTCCAGCGCCCTTCGCACGACCAGCGACAGGTCGGTGTATTCCACCGGCTTCATCAGATAATCGTAAGCGCCCAGGGAAACCGCCTCTACCGCCGAGTCCAGAGAGGCGTAACCAGTCATCAGTATCACCGGTATCTCCTCGTCGATCTCCTTGACGGTTTTAAGTATCTCGAAACCGTCCATGGCGGGCATTTTTATGTCGGTGAGTACCAGGTCGACCTTGGCGTGACGAATGGCCTCTACGGCCTGCAGGGAAGTCTGAAAGGATTCCACCTGGTATCCTTCGTCTCCCAGCAGCGCCGCAAGAGAATCGCACATTCTCTTTTCGTCGTCGATAATGACAATTTTTTCCGCCGTCTTATCCATCACCGCTTCCCGGTTTCGCCGCCGGCAGGACTATCTCGAAACTGCCGCCGGTATCAAGGTTCTTGTACGTTATCGTCCCTTTGTGCTGCTTTATTATTCCATAACACACCGACAGTCCCAGGCCGGTCCCTTTGCCCGGTTCCTTGGTCGTGAAAAACGGCTCGAAAATGCGCGGCACCAACTCCGGTGATATGCCCGGGCCGGTGTCGGAAAATCTCAAAAGCACATTCTCGCCCTCCCGTTCGATATCGACCGTGAGCGTGCCGCCCTGGGGCATAACGTCGAACGCATTTATGACAACATTGATAAAAACCTGCTTGAGGTTCTCCGCCGAGGCCAGGACTTGCGGCCGACCCTCCCCGTAGTTCCTTATCAGTTTGACGTTGTGCTTCTCGCACTGGCGGCCCATCAACTCCAGGACATCGTCAACGACCTCCGCAAGGTCGAGCTTGACAAGTGCAATACTTCGCGGCCGGTGAAAATCCAGAAGCTCTTTTACAATCCTGGCAATGCGGTCAATCTCCTGACCGACCACCTCCGAATAGCCTTCGGCGTCGACATTGTCCGCGATGGACCGTCGCAACAGGAGGATGTAGTTCTTGATTATGCCCAGCGGGTTGTTTATCTCGTGGGCGACCTTGGCCGACATTTCCCCCAGCGCCGCCAGCCGTTCCGAGTTCACCAACTGCTGCTGGGCCGCCCGCAACTGCTGGGTGGCCTCCTTCTCGGCTTCATAAAGCCGGGCGTTCTCGATCGCCACCGATATCTGGCTGCCCAGGATCGACAGAAACTCGATATCATCCATGCTGAATTCCCGTCCCGACACTTTGTCGGTGAGTATCAGAAGGCCGCTGAGGTCGGTTTGATAAATCAGCGGCACCATCAGACCGGGATGGAAATTCTTCAGAATTTTCCTCTCGGCCGGGCTGGCCGTATCATCGATGATCTCATTGGTGATGACCGGGCGGTTCAGCTTCGCCAGGTAAACCGCCAGCTTGGAATCGGTGGCGAAGGTTTCATCCTTGCCGGGGAATTGGCCGGAGCCCCGCTTTTTCACCAGTGCGAAGCCATCGGAGCGTCCCCGTTCCCGCAGGTATATGGCTCCCTTGGAGGCGCCCACCTGGGCCAGGGAAGTCAGGATAAACGTATCCAGAAGCGTCTGGAACTCGAGCACGGCGTTGAAATTGCGGCTGATCTCAAAGATCGTGTAAAGATCGAATATTTTCCGCTTGAGTTGACGGTTCGATTCCGTGAGTGAAGTAATCTTCTCTTCGAGTTCCTGGCGCAGAAGGCGGACCGACTCGGCGGTTTTCCCATCGTCGATCCGGCCCGCCGGTCTCGAAGATTTGGCCGACCGGCCCTTACTGTTCCTGATTCCTCTCCCGGTC